>JBASLQ010000321.1:0-6661 GCA_049656425.1 Sedimentibacter sp. | reverse complement strand
TGTTTATAGAGTGTTATTTATCAAATTGATTGCCAATAGAAAAGGGCAAGCTGACCAAGTTCTGATTTACTATTGGCAGAAATATATGTTTACTCACGGTTTTAAAATAAATGAAAAGTCCAGCTAAGAAATGTCAATAGCTAAATTAAAAAATATTAAATATTTTTTAATGGCTAAAAAAAGGTAAATTTAATAAGCCTTTTGAAGGTATCTCAAAAAACGAAGACTTGATATGGATTTACTTTATGCAGCTTTATCGCATTTGGCTTTTAAGTAATTCGTTTGATGTTCTCCTGGTGTGATAACTGTAAATTCTTTTTCATCACGGAGTATTGCAAATACAATGTTACAGACTTTATGCATAACAGCACCAAGAGCAACCATTTTAGGTTTTGCTTGACATTTCTTTAAATAATAATCACGCAAAACGGGATTTTTGGCAGAACCATCACGGTTCTTGCTGATGCTGATTAAAGCCATTGTATGAAGAACCCTTCTGGCAATTCGAGAACCACGTTTAGACATGGATATTTTAGTACCTTCAAATTGACCAGATTGCTTTACTGCAGGGTCTAATCCAAAGTAAGCAAAGAGTTGCTTTGGTGAGCGAAAAGATGAAAAATCACCAATTTCACCCATCAAACTTACAGCGGACAGGAAACCAGCTCCTTTGTAGGATTCTACCAGGTGGATTTGCTTTACAAAATCAGTCGTTTCATTCGCATCAACTAATTCATGCATATCAGAAAGAATAGCTGACACTTCCTCATCATAGTTTCTGATAAGGCGGATATACAAGCGTATTCGTTTGAAATTACTGCATACAGAATATCCAAAGGTATTTGCATCATTTGCAGCCTGAATTATGGCATTATACTTGTTTTCGGCATATGTAAGACCAAATCTAGCAGTAGCCCTTATAGAATCGATAATCTCATCTTTCGAAGCACTTAGAAATGATTCTGGAGATGTATATTTTTCTAATAAGGTTAGTGATGTTTTTGTAGTTATTTTAGAAAAAATTAGTAAATACTGTGGAAACACCATTCGCAGTTCACCCTGCAGCTTATTCACATATGCAGAGCGATTGTCCATCAGATCATAATACTCTCTTGAAAGATTTCTTAGATCAAGAGCAAGATCAGATGGCATAAGGGACACCTTTAAATCAGGTTTTAGACCTACTAAGGCAACCTTTTTTGAATCAAAACGGTCATTATGTACTTTCCTAATGTTAATATTTGTGCTATTCTTAGTGATGATAGGATTAATAACTGAGCAGTTGAACCCCTTATCACGAAGATAGCAGAAGAGTGGATAATGATAAATTCCTGTGGATTCTAGAAAGATGCGACTTTCTAAAGAATACAACTCTTCTGTTTCTTTTATTTTAGAAACAGCTAAGCTTAAGGAATTAAGGTCAGAATGTAGGATTTTAAAAGGTTTTCCTACAAAGGTCTGGTTAGGAAGTGCGATAGACATCCAGCTGAAGTCCGCACCAACATCAATACCGATCGAGATATATAAATTTTCAAATAAAATGTTTGACATGAGCAATAGCTCCTTTCTAATAGGAATTCATTTCAAAACAATGAGTACACAACCTAGCATGTTATACAGGTATAGCCTGAGGCTCCCAACCAGCCGAATCATAAAACCTCATTGAATGAACTAATTGACTTTTTCACAGGTATGGGTCAGTAGAAATTGACCTCCCAAGGAGAATGACATTATTTGTCCTATCCTAGATGATTATACTTTATAAAAAGCCTGGAGTCTATAAGGGAACCGTCAGACATGTTAAATATAGAAGTAACATCTGATGAAGGAAGAACTCCTTCTTCTGTTACTATACAATAGAAATGTTTTAACTGCATAGTCGGTAATGGCTATGACATTATTATACTAGGAGAATTTGTCATGGCTAAAAATAAACATTTAACTGATATTGAACGTCTTCAAATTGAACAATGGCTAAAAGATGGGTTATCAATAAGGCAAATAGCCCTCAAACTTGAAAAGAGCGCATCAACTATTTCAAGAGAAATTCGTTCTCGCGCTATTATTAGCGATAAGTATGCCCCTTATCGTGTACATAACAGGTGCGTAAAACGCAGTAGTTGCAAAAAGCGATATCTTTGTAGTGATAAGCCTAACTGTACAAAACTCTGTTCTTCTTGTAGTCTTTGCAACGAATTATGTGAAGATTACCAAGAGCAGCCCTGTTACATGCTCTATGAACCACCATATGTCTGTAATGGTTGCATGGAAGAGTATCAATGTGCACTAAAGAAAAAGTATTATCTTCATCGCAATGCTCATGATGCTTATCGTGAAATGCTTGTAGAGTCTCGTATTGGTGCAAATATAACTGAAGATGGACTATTGGCAATTGATGAAATTGTTAGTCCACTTGTCAAGCGTGGTCAGTCAGTCCATCATATTATTTCTAATAACCTCGATAAATTTGAGGTTAGTGAAAAATCTATTTATCGTTATATATCAGGTGGACTTCTTAAAGCCAGAAATATTGATATGCCTCGTGTTTGTCGTACAAAACCACGAAAATCTAAACCAATTGAGCACAAGGTTGATAAAAGATGCCGTCTTGGACGTACATATGCTGAATTCCTATCATTTAAGGAAACATCAGAAGTTTCAGTTGTAGAAATGGATTCTGTCATAGGAAGAGTAGGAGGCAAAGTTTTACTAACTATGATGTTTAAATCCTGCGATTTAATGTTAGCTTTCATTAGAGATAGAAACACTTCTCAATCAGTAATTGATATTCTTAATTTAATATACGACTTGATAGGTACTGACAGCTTTAAAGCTCTATTCCCATTAATTATTACAGACAATGGCTCAGAGTTTTCAAATCCTATAGCATTGGAATACGATGCACAAGGTAATCAAAGAACAAAGTTATTTTACTGCGATCCTTGCGCACCATTCCAAAAGCCCAATGTTGAACTTAATCATGAGTTCATAAGAAAAATATTACCTAAAGGAACTTCATTTGATAACCTCACACAAGATGATATTTCTCTTATGATGTCTCATATTAATTCATATTCTAGAGAAAAGCTTAATAACAAGTCACCTTTTGACACGTTTGGATTTCTCTATGGGTACGATGTTCTTGAAAAATTAGGAATTAGAAATATTGAAGCAAATGAAATATTTCTAATTCCAGCCTTACTAAAAAAGTAATTTAATAAAATTTACTACGCGAGACACTGCTAATTTAACTATCGTTTTAGAGGGCGCATTTACTCTGACCGAAAAACCAGATTTTTGTGACCCTGATATTAGCTTGCCCTTTTTTATAGATAAAAATACCAATTGCTACTATATTTGTTACATAAGCCTATATTTTTAACTTTATTAACCTTTTTTTATTTTTCATTTGTACGAGTAAATGCAACTCTGCACTATTTACTCTGACAAAGTTGCATTTACTTTGTCTATTCACCTAATTTTTTATTGTAAGAAACTACTCGAATTTAAACCATATTAAAAATAATTTGTCGTTGTGAAAATGTTTTTATAAAATGAATAAAAAATGTATAATGCGTATAATTGTATAATTATTTTTTATAGAATAGTAATTGAAATAAAGGTAAAGCTTTGGTATAATTATTTGGTACTCTATTTTAAACTGATTGGTAATAGGTGAACAATAATGATAAGACATTTTTTAAAAATATTCTTTGCTTCACTTGTTTTGATTTCAATTATCTTAAGCGTAACAGCTTTAGGATATATATATCTTGTTGATAAGAATATTGTTATAGGAACAGTAAAAGGTGCTGAAGAGCAATCAGAACACATTTTATTTTATGAATCAAGCACATATGATTACAGCACTTCAATTGGTGAAGCTGCAAAGAATAGTAAACGATTTAATGTATTAGTGGTTGGTCTTGAAAATTACAGGACGGATACTATAATGGTAGCAAGTTATGATATGGAAAATAAGACCGCGGATTTAATTTCCATACCAAGAGATACATATTATCCAAGAAATACAGATGATAGTCCGGATTTAAAAAAAATTAATGCTGTTTATGCTGAAGAAGGTATAGAAGGACTTACATCTATAGTCCAGAATATGCTGGGAATGCCATTGGAAAAATACGTCATAATTGACTATGAAGCTGTAGTTTCTTGTGTAGATTTGTTAGGAGGAGTTGAGGTAAATGTTCCATTCCATATGGAATATACCGATCCTTACGATGATCCTCCTTTAGTCATAGATATACCTGAAGGTAATCAGATTCTTAATGGGGAGCAATCCTTAAAATTTTTAAGATTCAGAAAGGGATACGCTAATCAAGATTTGGGGAGAATAGAAGCTCAGCAACAATTTTTGAAATCGGCTGCAAAACAAGTATTAAGCCTACAACTTCCTGCTTTAATTAAAGAAGCTTATTCATATGTTGAAACAAATGTAACTGTCACAGATTTATTAAGTATGGCCGGTGATATTGTAGGATTTTCTGCAGAAAATATAAATTCCAATACTTTGCCGGGAATAGAAACACCTTTAGAAGGACTGTCCTTTTATATACCTGATGAAAATAACATAAAAAATATGGTATATTCAATGTATGGTCTCACTGTAAATGAATCACAGAACAATTGAATATAATATATACATTCAACTGAAAGGCGGATTTTTTAAATGAAACAATTCATAAAAATATTTATTTTTTCTTTATTAATATTTTCTTTAGTGTTATCAACAGGGATTTTTACTTATGTAAAATATTTTTCTCCACAAAACGTTGCTGATGAAAAACCTGATGAAGATGATCAAATTGATGATGAAAATGAAGATACAGAATTCGACACTCCATTGGAAAAAGCAATGCATGAAAGTAAACGTATTAATGTTTTGCTGGTGGGACTGGAAGGAACAAGGTCAGATACTATAATGCTTGCAAGTTTTGACAGAAAAACCAAGGAAGCTAATATTATATCCATTCCTAGAGATACATATTATCAAAGAGAAGGATATTCAAAATATGCGGATACCCAGAAAATAAATGCAATATTTGGCATGGAGGATGAAGGGATAAAAGCGCTTATAGAAGCAGTTGAAAATCTTACAGGTCTTCCTATAAATAATTATGTAACTGTTGATTATGATGGAGTAAGAGCAGCTGTTGATGCAATAGGCGGTGTAGAGGTTGATGTTCCATTTCATATGAGATATTCAGATCCTTATGCTGATCCTCCATTGGATATTAACATACCAGCTGGAAAACAAATTATATATGGTGATAAAGCAATGGAATTCTTAAGATTCAGGAAAACAAACTATGCAGGATATTCTGAGTATGTTAATGGAGACTTAGGAAGAGTAGAAGTACAACAGAAATTTATTAAATCCGCTATAGACAAAGCATTAAGTTTGAAACTCCCAAGCGTAATCAGTGCCGTGTATCCCTATGTGGAAACAGATATTACACTTACAAATCTTCTTTCCCTTGGAAAAGATGTCATAGGATTTTCAACAGAAAATCTTGAGACAACAACTCTTCCGGGCACAGACAAAATGATGGCTGGATTATCATTTTATTTTGCTGATGGAGAAGAAATAACAAAGCTTGTATATGATATATATGATGTGAATCTTTCTGCGTATGCAGATGATGAAAAAATAGCTGAAACAACAGAATAATTATTACAAAAGATTCCTTGCGATCAACTTCAAGAGAAATGAATTATTTGGAGAAAGCGGAGAATCTTTATTTAATTATTATAATTTAAATGGGGGATTATTATGAATGTTAAACCAAAGCTATTGTGTTTAGGAGACAAGGTTGCTGTAATCGCACCTTCTTCTGCAGCTGATTTAAAATCAGTGGAACAGGGAGAAAAAAGACTTAGTATTATGGGACTTAATCCTGTAATGTTTCCAACCTGTTACACTAATTATGGACACCTTTCAGCGCCCGACGAAGAGCGGGCAAGAGATATAAACAATGCTTTCAAAGATGAAAGGATAAAAGGAATAATTTGTCTTCGCGGTGGATATGGCGCTCCTCGTATTCTTAATATGCTTGATTATGATATGATTTCTCAAAATCCAAAAGTGTTTGTTGGATTCAGCGATATTACGGCACTCCATGTGGCATTCAATCAAATTTGTCACATGATAACATTTCATGGTCCGATGGCAACCTCTAACTTTGCAAAATTTAATAAAGATAAAGTGGAATATGATCAATACACATATGATAGTCTTGTTAAGAACATATTTACAAATGAAATTATAGGCTTGCATAAAAATCCAGATAATGAAGAATTGAAAAGCTTTTGCGAAGGAAAAGCAGAGGGAGAGCTTATTGGAGGAAATCTTACACTTCTTGTTTCCACCATGGGTTCAAAATTTGAAATAAATACTAAGGGTAAAATATTGTTCATAGAAGAAGTGGGCGAACCAATTTATAAAATTGACAGAATGCTTACAACATTGGCATTGTCAGGAAAACTTGAACAATGTGAAGGTGTTATTCTTGGAACTTTTGTAAATTGTGAAAGGGAAAAGAAAGCATATGAAGGCGGATTAGATTTAACACTAGAAGAAGTTGTTAAAAACACGATAGTTCCCTTCAATAAGCCTATTATTTATAATTTTAAAGCGGGCCAC
>JBASLQ010000320.1:0-8370 GCA_049656425.1 Sedimentibacter sp. | reverse complement strand
CAGCAAGATGGCCGAGTTCGAAGAGTACGCTCAAGCAATACAATTGATGTTGATGTTCGTGTAATTTCGGCAATAAATACAGAAATAAGTGAAGTTGTTGAAACAAAGCAATTAAGACAGGACTTGTTCTTCAGATTGAATGTTATAACTCTTGTCGTACCTGATTTGTGCAAAAGAAAAGAGGACCTTTCAATACTTATAGACCATTTCATAAAAAAGTACAATGATAAATGCAATAAATTCTTCAGAGGAATATCAAAAGAAGTTTTAGATATATTTTTAGATTACAAATGGCCTGGAAATGTTAGAGAACTGGAGCATGCCATAGAAAGTGCCATATCTCTTTATGACGGAGATGTTATACATGAAGAACATCTTCCATTCCAATTTAAAAATTTTCAGACAAGCAGCAGCTATTCACTTGATACAAGCGTAATTCAGCCCTTAAATGTTGCCGTCGAAAAAGTGGAAAGAGAAATTATTATATCTGCCCTGGATCAAACAGACTACAATATTTCAAAAGCTGCAAAGTTAATTAATGTTCCAAGACAAACTCTTCAGTATAAAATTAAAAAACTGAAAATACCATTTTAAAAACCAATGGGAACGGTCCCATTGGTTTCATTGATTTTATTTAAGCGATAATGACTTAGCGTATGTGTTTGCTCTGTCATTTGCACGAATTCCTGTATTTTCTACTCTTCCTTTTTCTATAAACTCAAAAATTTTAGATTTTAACTTTATATCTTCTAACCCCCGCTTTGTTTTAATTGCTTCAATTTCTTCTTGCGTTAAAACTTCCTGCAGTTTATTTTCTGTATCAATATCAAAAACAGGCTCTCCTTCATTTTTTCCGAAATCTACAAAACATAATGGAGGAAACATTACACACCACCAATTATTGCCTTCTGCCCTGCCTATTTCTATTCTCACAGCATCATAATAACCTTCCGGCAACACTATATCATTATAAAGTTTCCTCGGAAATTTATAATTTCCATAATAAACATTTACTTCGAAATCATATCCTTCTTTTTTAACAATTGATTCTGCTTCACATCTTATTTCATTAATTTTTTTTATTATGGTTCTTTCGCTTTCTTCTTTTGTTATTGTATTTTCAAATTCTTCGTCAAATGTGCTTATTACTTTATTTCGTACTTCATATTTTAATTGCTGATCTTCGAATGTATTTGAATTTGCCAAAACATGCAGACGTATGACTTTGTCGTTTATTTTTGCCATTCCGGTGTATGCTTCAATGCCGTATGCAGCTGCACCCGTTATAACAACAATCACTGCTGATATTAATATTTTTTTGTAATAATGCATTTTTCCTCCTATTTTACTAATCCTACGCTCTTTATTTTCATATTGTAATGAACATTTATATTTGCTGATTCAAATACTTCATCATATTTATCCATAATTTTTTCATAATCTTTTTTGTGGTATTTATATAAATCATCCTTAATTCTTAATAAATCAGCTTTATATGTATGCTGCAGCTTATCAATAGTACTTGTCGTTGTTTCAGAAACTTTTTTAATTGACGCTTCTTTTACTTTATTTATGAAGTTTTCATCTACTAAACTGTCATTACCTATGATAAATGAATCAATATAACAATATAATGTAATATAATAATCAACAGTTAATTTATCACCTTGTAAATCAATATTTTCTGTCATGCTCACATCAACTGCCCCTAATGCCAGTGTTGTTCCGTCAACTTCAATATTAATATTTCGTATGCTGGCTGTATTCGGATCTAATAAAAGCATTACTGTTTCTAATTCTTCAGTTTCCAAAAACCCTATGAGTTCATATTCCTTAACAACTGCAGCCCTTTCAATTTTCAGGCTCTTTTCATTTATTTCAACCACAGGAATCATGGCATTGCCTGTTTGCCCAAGATGCAGTATTGCTTCGTCAAAAGTGTAAATATCCTGGTAACTTTCCCTTTTAAGTTTTACAAGCATATCACTTAAAAATCTTCCTACTATAGGGTTGCTTGGTATTTCTGTATTGATAATATCCTCTGCATTTCCTTTTGCAATACAAATTTTAACCCTTCTGTTCATTTGAGGGGATCGTTGAATTTCATCAAATATTTTCTTGAATGTTTCACTGTCTCTTGCTGTACTTTCCCCAAGGACTATAACCTGCATTAATCGGTCTGATATTGCTTTTTCTGAATGAAGATAGCTTGTATTGTAAAAATCGGCAAAATTATCATTTTCCTTAGAATATACAAGCCTTTCTTCTTCGCTTCCTTCATTAATTTTTGGTATTTCAGAAGTAAACTTTAAACTATCAGCTTTTTTATCAATTCCAACTGCAAACAAGTATTCTCTTTTGTTAATTTCAACACTGTCCCAACAGCCTGTCATCAAGAACGTCATTAATATTGTTATTATTAAAGTTATTATTTTTTTCATTTGAACCCCTCTTAAAATAGTTAAGAATAAATAATGAACAATTCTTAATTATCAACTCTTAATTTTTGATTTTTCTTTCTTGTCTTTAAATATAATCAAAACAGGTATTAAAAAGTTTAATGCGCTTAATATGTATACAGGAACTCTGATATATGGAAACATCATGTACATACCCGGCAGTGCAGCGGCCATTATATATAAAATCGGTATTTGTATAAAAATGAAGTAGCCGTTTTCTCTTGTTTTAAAAGTTTCCTGCATTGCAAGATTTGTAAAATACGCAAGTATGCAGATGCAAGTGAAAGTTACAATAATTTGAAAGCAAAGCCCTACTATTTCTGTGCTTTCAAAGAAAAAACCGGGTATGTTTACAAACTTCATAATGGATATAAAAGGCCATACCATATTGACAGCTTCCTTCATTCCAAACTTCACGATAATGAGCAAATAACAAACAATGTAAATAATTGTGCTGATTATAATAAATCTTTTATTAATCATCATGTTTTTCTCTTTTATTGATACACGGCTGTTTGAAAACAAAAGTATTGATGCTCCGAAAAATCCAAGAAGCGCAATCGGAACTGATTTTACAACACCTTGCACATCAGCCGGATAAATTGGAAATATATTTGTGTAATCTGCATAATAAGTTGAAAAAATTATTATGAGCAAATAAGGTATCAGTGCTATTAAAACAGCTATATTTGTAATGTTGGCTATTGCCTGTATTCCTTTTTTGGCAGCATAACCGGCTGTCAGAAGAATTACAATAATAATTGTGCTTATGGGCGTTCTAAAAAGCATCATCAATTTAATCTGCTCTGCAAAATCCTTCATGAGCAGGCTGCTTGATAATAAAAACATCAGTATGTAATACAATCCAATAAATTTTGAAATTGCTTTTGGAAATAATTTATTGGAAATAGTTATGATTGTATCTCCATTGTATTTTATCATTACTTTATTTATCGGCTTTATAATCAAGTACAAAAGCAACGCTGCTATTGCAATTGAAATCCATCCAACAGGTCCATCAATTTCAGACAATATTATTGGCATGAGCATGGATTGAAAAGCAAATGAAACCAAAATTAAAATTGATATATTTTGATATGGAGTAATATCCTGATTAAACATTTATTTTCCCTTCTCTTTTTCTATTTGTAAATATCTTGGCTTATGAACCATATTCTTAATTCTAGGTCTTACAATTGTATCCTTTAAATCTTTTCTGTTCTCCACGAAGCTTGAAAATGGCGTCATATATGGTACACCGCAACTTTTTAATGTGCACAGATGAATGATTAAAATACATAATCCAATTGATATTCCAAAGAGTCCAAAAGTTGCAGCAAGTATGATAAATGCAAATCTGATCAGTCTTAAAGATGCGCTGAAATTATAGCTTGGAATAGCAAAAGAAGCTATTGCCGTCAATGCTACTATAATTACAGCCAAAGGAGTAATAAGCCCCGCCTGAACTGATGACTGACCTATTACCAACCCGCCTACCAAGCCTATGGTTGATCCCACCGGACTTGTAATTCTAAGAGAAGCTTCCCTTACAAGCTCCATGACAAGTTCCATTAAGAGTGCCTCAAAATAAGGTGGAAATGGCACATTAGCTCTGGATGCAGCTACATAAAGTGCAAGCTGAGTAGGCAGCAAATTGGGATGATATTGTGTAACCGCCACATACAGTGCTGGAAGCAGCATCACAATTGGCAGTGCTATGTACCTGATCATGCGTGTCATACACGATGGCAGCCATCTTTCATAATAATCTTCTGAAGATTGCATAAAAGAAACAAAAATTGCAGGAGCAATTAGAACTGATGGTGTGTTATCCACTGTTATTACAACTCTTCCCTCTAACACCGCTGAGGCTGCTGCATCTGGTCTTTCTGTATTTTCAATTTGCGGAAAAATCGAATAACTGTCGTCTTCTATCATTTCTTCAATGTATGAACTTTCTAAAATAGCTTCAATGTCAATATTTTTTATTCTTTTTTCCACTGTGTCCAATACTGTTTTATTTACTATGTCTTCTATGTACATAATTGCAATATCTGTTTTTGAACGAGTTCCAACCTGCGTATATTTGACTTTAAGCTTGGGGTCTCTTATCCTCCTTCTTATAAGGGTGATGTTTACTTTCATTGTTTCGTTAAAACCATCTCTTGCTCCTCTGATAAGTGTTTCTGCGGATGGTTCTTGAATGCCTCTCATTGGCCATCCTCTTGAAGCAAGCATTATTCCCTTTGAACAAGTATCTAAAAGAAGTACCGTTTCACCTGAAAGTACTTTGTCAACACATTCTTCAATAGTCAAAAGAGATTGCACTTCTGAAATTGCTATGCTTGTTTTTACTATTGCATTTTGCAGTTCACTGTCAGGGCCGTTTTCAAGCTTTTCCAAATCTAGGTTCAATAAAAGCTTTTCAATTGCATATTCGCTTATTGCTTCTTTTGTAGTCATTCCATCCACATAAACTATAAGCATTTTTAACTTATGATTTTGACCGCCTTCTAATTTTCTGAAAATTATATCATTTGCATTTTTAAATATTTCTCTTAATGCTGACTCATTTTTGTTTAGGTCCTTTTCAATTTTTGTTTGTGTTTCTTGTTTGTTTTCGCTCATCCCATCACCTACATGTATATTGCTGCTGCAGCAGCCAGCGCAAGTATCCCGTATAATATTCCAGTAGTCTTAACTATTTTATAGTCCCTGTGATAATTGCTGCGCTTAAGCTCTTTACTGGTATTGAAAATTAAAATATAACTTATGACTAAAAAAATTATTATAATATCATTGTTAATGATGTACTTTAAATCATTTATAAAATACATAACCCCTCCTATGCTTGTAACATATTATTAGTAATATTTGCAATTTTAGGCTTTTTATTCAATTATTAAAAAAAATAACCGCTTGCGCGGTCATTATGATTAATTGTTTAAATTATATTTTTGTTTTTTTCTTACTAATGTTGATATGTCTATCCCTAGTCTTCCTGCTACTTCTTTCATGTTCTTTGAAACAGCCAGTGTTGTTTCAATTATTTCTTTTTCATAATCATCTATTTTTTCTTTTAATGTTTTATTGTCAGTTAAAATCATATTATTGTGTATTGAAGAAGTTCCGGTCTCATTAAGCATTAAGTTTTCTGCAAATAAGTCTGTATCAATAAAAGCATTATCAGCCATAAGCAATAACCGTTCTATTATGTTTTTAAGTTCTCTTATATTTCCCGGCCAGCCATATGCTAAAAAATGTTCAAGACAGTTTGTGGTAAAATAGCAATTCTTGCCGTACTTGTTGTTGTAATATTCAATAAATTGCTGAGCAAGAGGTATAATATCTTCTTTTCTATATCTTAGAGGAGGAATAACAAATGTTACAACATTTAATCTGTAATATAAATCTGCTCTGAATTTTTTTTCTTCAACAAGATGTTTTAAATCTACATTAGTAGCAGCAATAATGCGTGCATTAAATTCTACAGCTGTTGTACCTCCAATTCTGTAAAACATCCTGTCGTTTAGCGCACTTAATAGTTTAACTTGCAGAGTGTAAGGCATATCGCCTATTTCATCTAAATACAAAACTCCGCTGTTAGCTTCTTCAAATAGTCCTTTTTTGCCGCCTTTTTGTGCACCAGTAAAAGCACCTTCTTCATAGCCGAAAAACTCCGATTCTAAAAGATGCTCAGGAACAGCACTGCAGTTAATTTTAATAAACTTACCATTTTTGCGATTGCTTATATTATGAATATATGTTGCAATAAAATCTTTTCCAACTCCTGTTTCTCCTAAAATTAAAACTGTGCTGTCTACATTTGCTATTTTTTTAGCCTTTCCATAAATATTTTTCATTGTTTCATTATTAAATACAATAACCGGTTCATTGTTGACATCTTTATCTTTTATATTTAATTCATTGTTTTTAATAAATAAATTTTTTTCTTTAGTTATATTTTTCATCAAAACATCAAGTTCAGACACATCTCTTATTACAGCAATGGTTTTTACCAGTCTACCTTTTTCATCTAATATGGGAGAGCCTGATACTAAACATCTTTGTCCTTTATAATAATTATTTATAGTTGAAACAGGTCCATTTGTTTCAATAACTTTAGCACAGCACGAATTTGGCAAAATATTTAATCTTCTTAAATCATATACAGTTTTTCCTATAATTTGTTCTCTTGTTAATCCGGATAAATTTAAAAAAGCATCATTGACATATATTGTTGTTCCTTCTTCATCTGTTATATAAATTCCGTCTTTCAGCTTGTTTAACATTTCATTATACAAGTATTGCTGGCTACTTAATCTGACAATTTGCTTTTCTAATTCATTTCCTATGGAAAAATCACAGAAAAAAAATATATAAAGATCTTTGTTATTAAGCTTAAGCTGGTTATGCATAACAAAGTAAACAGAGTTGTCTGCATATTTTACAGGATAGAATTCTTCATTATCAACTTTAATATCTTGAAAAAAAATCGTTATTTTTTTATTTAATATATCTTCATTATTTTTGCATATATTCATTTTGAAATATTTATTGCAGTATAAAATATTAAATTTATTATCAGTTATAACGAATCCCACGTTTAAATCAATGTTTTTTGACTCCATTTGTATTTCCCCTCTGAATTATCTAAATATATTTTTAAATTTTGGATTGATATTTTTTAAACAATATGTTAAAATTATATTAAAAATAAATAAGATATACATGAACATATACTATTATAATACAGCATATGCATCCTTGCAATGAATATCTTAATATTATATGCATTTTTGCATATAATAAAATATTACTTACACATTTAAATATTTCTATTCATTGAAATATTAATGACTTTCGACATATAAATTTATTGGCATGAAAAATGCTATTAATTATTTATATAATAAATTTAGGAGGCAATTTATGAAAAAAGCAGTTATTGTATCTGCAGCAAGAACTCCAATCGGATCTTTTGGCGGTGCTTTATCAGCATTATCAGCTGTAGATTTGGGTGTAATTGTAGCAAAAGAAGCAATCAAAAGGGCAGGAATTGAACCATCAGCAATTGAAGAAGTTTATTTTGGCAATGTCCTTGGTGCAGGATTAGGCCAAAATGTTGCAAGACAAGTTACTTTAGGAGCAGGGATTCCTGTAGAAATTCCTGCACTTACTATTAACATGGTTTGCGGCTCTGGGTTAAGAGCTGTAAGCATGGCAGCACAATTTGTTGAAAGCGGCCAATGTGACGTAATTCTTTGCGGAGGATGCGAAAGCATGACCAATGCTCCATATCTTTTGCCTAAAGCAAGATGGGGACAAAGAATGGGTGACGGAAAAATAGTTGACTATATGGTTTATGATGGTTTAACTGATGTTTTCAGTCAACAGCACATGGGAATCACTGCTGAAAATGTAGCAGAACAATATGGAATAACAAGAGAAGAACAAGACAGAATAGCTGTTCAAAGTCAAAACAGAGCAGAAGAAGCTCAAAAGTCAGGAAGATTTTCTGATGAAATAGTACCTGTTGTCATACCGCAAAAAAAAGGTAATCCAATAGTAATTGATACTGATGAATTTCCAAGACATGGTTCAACTATTGATAAAATGGCAAAGCTAAAACCTGCATTTAAAAAAGATGGTTCAGTTACAGCCGGAAATGCTTCAGGCATAAATGACGGTGCTGCAGCATTAATTATAATGAGCAAAGAAAAAGCAGATGAACTTGGAATAAAATATTTATGTGAAATAGTTGCATATGGCTCAGCAGGAGTTGATCCTTCAATAATGGGAATCGGTCCTGTTCCTGCATCATTAAAAGCATTATCAATGGCAGGATGGACAGTTAATGACCTTGATTTAGTAGAAGCAAATGAAGCTTTTGCATCTCAAACAATAGCTG
>JBASLQ010000319.1:0-6920 GCA_049656425.1 Sedimentibacter sp. | reverse complement strand
CTTCTGCTCTTGTAGCTTTTTCAACCGCTCTGAAATTATCGTTGTCATCTAATGTCATGATTCTGTTTGATATTACCTTATTTACAAAATCGGTGGCCCAAGAAGATATTTCGTCTGAAACAGTATTATCATATGGTAATTCAACAAAATTATTTATTGAATCTAAAATTTTACATAATTCCTGTCTTGTAACAAAATCATTTGGTCTGAAGGTACCGTCAGGATAACCAACTATATATCCTGATGCCTGTGCAACCAATACATTTTCATAATACCAGTCCTCAGCTTTTATATCTGACAATTCAGTAGATTCTTGTTTCTGATTAAAGGAATATACCATATTTACAACCTTAACCAGTTCTGCCCTCGTAATAAAATCTTCGGGTCTGAATGTTCCGTCTGGATATCCACTTATTATGCCGGCATTTACAAGTTTCTCCACACTTTCATATGCCCAGTAAGTTTCATCCATATCCGAAAATAAAATGTTGTTTTCATATGTTTCAGCTGCAAAAACACATTGTGACAGCACTAACTCTGCTATCATTGTTAAAGTAATGATACGTATAAATTTATTCATTTAATGCTCCTTTTTATTAATAATTGAACAGTACTGATTATTTAACAATAGGCACATACACAAAAGTGCTGTGTCTGTGCCCAAATTATTGTAGCCTTAATCTAGTTGTTGCAAATCTATTTTTAAAGAAATTCCAAATTCACCAGAATCGTAAGTATAAGACATTTCATCAATATCAACTAACTTATCATTTGACAGCAAGTCATTCAAAACATCATCTAAGAAAGATTTGTACATTTGAGCATCCAAAAGATAAATATTTACATTAGGTTCAATACCTTCTATGATTTTTAACTCTACTGCTTCTTCTCCAAGAAGGTTATTGCCTGCAGTGTTTAAATTATTGTAAATTGTTGATGAGTTATATAATCCCAACAGAAAATTTATATCATCGATTGTTATATCTCTATCTGTAAGTTCTGATTTTTGATCATCAGTTAAGATGATAGAAGTATTATTCAATAAACTCCAGTCAACTGTAACATTTGATCCGTTATTGTTGTAAACTTCATTTCCATCAACTATAACAGACTCTACTTCATCTATTAAGTCATTTAAAGTTTCCAACTTGCCTGAAGCTGCTTCATATATTAAAGAATTGGGATCAGCTAGCTTACCTTTTACATAGTTTATTTCACTGCCTAAAACACTTGTAAAGAGTGTTGATCCTTTGTATTGGTTAAAAGAATCGTACTGGAATGTTTTTTCTATATCTCCCTTTGTTACGGAAGCTGTAACAGTAAATTTATAATTGTAGTCTGTTGGTACAGGGTCAGAAGGTCCACCGTTTGACGGAGTTTCTACTACAACCTCTGGTGATTTAGTTACGCCTTCGCCTTCTACTGTTTTGGTAATTTTTACTTTTGATTCAAATTTAATGTCGTCTGCATTAGCTTCTAATGTTGTTATTGTACCTGTACCTTCGATAGTTATTGGTTGATTAACAACTAATGTTGTTATTACTGCATCATTTAAAACAATATTTCCATTACCTACAACAGTAACTTCTCCAAAATTACCAGTTAAAGTAACTTTGTTATCTCCAGTTATAGTAACTTTTGCAATTGTTCCATCAGAATTTTCCAATATAACTTCTGAACCTGCAATTAATTGCTCAACTGATGAACCATCAGCAAAAACTAATCTTACTTTATCTTTACCAACTTCAACTTTAGCAACCTGCACATTATTGAAATATACAGAATTCATTCCACCACCTAAAACTTTAACTCCACCTTTTATTTCAAGGTTAGTCAGGTGAACTTCACCATCTCCAACTGTCTTAGCAATTATCAAGTCACCTTCAACAATTGCATCTTTAACTTCTGAACCTGCATTGTAAACTACAACATTTTTAGAATTTACCAATACATTATCTAGCATAGTGATAGCTTCTGCTCTAGTTAAATTATTTGAAGGTTTAAAACTTCCATCATTGTAGCCACTTATAAATCCTGCTTCAGATGCAGCGCCAACTGCTTCTTTTGCCCATGAAGATATATTATCTTCATCATTGAATTTATCAGCGCCGGCAGCATTATTGTTAAGATATTGAATTCTTGCTAATATTGACGCTGCCTGCTCTCTTGTTATGTAATCATTTGGTCCAAATTTATCAGCTGAATATCCTAATATGTACCCTATTTCCTGGGCAATGCCTACATAGTCGTAAAACCAGTCAGCAGATGTAACATCCTTGTATGCTACCGTACCTTTTGTATCAAAGTCGATAGTTCCGTTAACCAATTTTACAAATTCAGCTCTGGTAATATTGTTATCAGGCTTGTAACTGCCATCTGTATACCCTGATACTTTACCATCATCCATCCATTTCTGAATAGTATTTTCTGCCCAATGTCCTGAATAGTCTGTTGCAGGAGCAGAAATCAACTTCACTTCTTCCGCATAAGCAAGACTGCCTATTGCCATAACTAAACATAAAATTATCGCGATTGTTTTTTTAATTTTATTCATTGTAATCCCCTTTCGATTATTAAGATTTTCTCTCGCTTTTATTTAAATAATTTTGACAATAATCCTTTTCTTTCATTTGGAAAATTGGGACTGTCAAAATATTTATTCATAATAATATTTTGTTGGTTCAGCTTGAATATTTTATCTGCATAAGCCTCGCTACATTGTTTTTTGACTGTCTTGTATGCCTCGTCCATATAAAAGCCGCGTGCATCCATATTGTGAACATCAGAAGCTACAAAGCTCACCAGCTCATTTTTCAAAAGAAAGTTTACAAATTTATGACTTTCTTTGTCTTCCTTGTTTATTACAGCAAAGGCATTTACTTGAAAGTGAGCACCTTCATTTAATATATTTTTGATTAACTGATTGTTGTCATACAATATTTCGTATCTTTCTACATGAGCAATTACAGGAAAATAACCCTTTACTCTTGCTTCATAGCATACTTCAGGTATATTTCTCGGAATATTTATCATGCTGAATTCAATCAAAATATAATCAGACCCTGCCAAAGTGTAAAACGAATCATTCCAGATAGTTTCATAATAATTCAAGTCCAAGTACACTTCGTTGCCCAAAAACAACTCAACATTTAAATTTTCAGCTTCCACCGAGTTCTTTAACAGCTTAAAATTATCATAAATAATTTGCAGATTAGTATTGCATAGTCTTTTTTTGTAATGCGGTGTAAGAATGATATGGTTGACCCCTTTATTGACTTCGTCCCTTATTAAATTCATAGAATCATCAATGGTCTTTGCACCATCATCGACTCCAAACAAAATATGGCTGTGCATATCAATCATTTAATTTTCCCCCAAACTAAAGACTTAATAGTAACTGTAATAATACTTGTTATGCTTTGTAACCGGCATTTTATTCAATATTGTGCCAATTATATTTGCATTGACACGTCTTAAACTGTCTACAGATTTTTTTGCTATTTCTTTTTCAGTTTTTGCAAATTCTACTGTCAATATTACAGCATCTGAATATGATGCTATTGTAATAGGATCACTCACCAATATTATTGGAGGGGTATCCAAAAATATATAATCATAATGAGATGACAATTCCTTCAGTAGCTCTTTGATTGCATTAGAATTCAGTATTTCAGCTGGATTAGATGGTAATTTTCCTGTTGTCATAACATCCAGTTTAGGATATACGTTATTTATATAACCTTTATAATTTTCCTTGTTTACAAGCAAATCAGTCAGTCCGCTTCTGTTTGACAAATTGAATTGTTTATGAATTGAAGGTTTCCTGAAATCAAAGTCAATAAGCAGTATGTTTTTATTCAAGTCAGCCATAACTGTAGCCAGATTGCTGATTGTTGTAGATTTTCCCTCATTTTCCATGGAGCTTGTGACCATTATGGTCTTAATGTTGCCATCAATATTTGAAAATTGAATATTAGCTGCGACTTTCCTATATGCTTCCGTTATCGGTGACTTTTGATCGTTTATCGCTGTGAACTTTTCCATATGTCTTATTACCTCCTTGATTAAAATCAGGTATTGCTCCTATAACGGATACTTCCAAAAATTTCTCAACATCTTTTTCTGTTTTAATAGTGTTGTCCAAATATTCAATCAAGAATATCACCAGCAGAACAATCATTTCGCCTAATATAAACGCAATTACAGTATTCATCAATTTGTTTGGTTTAATTGGATCTAGCGGCAACTTGGCATAATCAACAACTGCCACATTATCCGTCTTTGTAATCCTCATAACTTCATCCGTAAATTCCTCAACTAGAGTGTCTGCGATTTCCATTGCAAGCTTTGGATCAATGTTTTGAGCAGATACTTTCAAAATTTGAGTATCTTTCACAGGTGATACTGTTATAGACGAGCTGTCTAATTCTAATAGGCCTAATGACTCTCTTGTGTTTTCAAGAACCGTATTTGATTTCGCCATTTCAGCATATGTGTAAATCAAACTTTTGCTCAAATTAACATCTGTGATATCAATTTGCTCATCAGTTTCCTTGTTTTGTCTTACCATGAGCGTTGTTGAAGCTTCATAAACTGGATCAATCAGGTAAAAGCTGACCAATAAACCGATTATGGCGAAAACAATGGGAACTATGATTATTGGTTTCCAATGTTTCCTCAAAATCTGAACAATTTCTTTGAGTTCAATTACGTCATATTCTGCATCTTCGTACATTCCAATTCTCCTTTTGTTATTCGAAATTAATGTAGCTTTTCTAAAAAACATACATTAATAATATCGACATAAAAAATAAAAAGCGAACCTAAATCATAGTTTTATTTAATTACTATTGGTCCTTATAAATTTTACCTCAATAGTAATTATAAGTCAATTGATGATTTCTTAATCCTTATCTTACTGAAAAAAATTAATCCATTGCCACTTACAGTTGATAAAATGTTTAAACCATTAAATTAAAAATGACATTATCTCCTTAAAAACCTCATGAACCCTTATTATAAGACGGAATGATTGTCAATTATGACATTTGAACCTACCAAAAAATATTCATTTTTTTATATTATATCCAATATTTATATATAAGGCAAGTATTAATACTTAAAGATCAACACTATATTTTATCTCGAATAATTTTCATTCTTTAATGCTGAAAAATGGCTGCTGGTGCATGAAGCAGGAAATGAAGGCCGTTACACTAAGAAATCAGTGTATCAGCCTCTTTCTCCTCGTATTAAATGTCCTTTGGTCTATATTATGTTGAAAAATAAATTTTGCCTCAATTATTTATTTTCTTTGATTGAACCTGAAACTCGCTTATCGCTAGAGTTGTGTCCATAACGCACTACCTGGCACCGAAGCCTTTTAAAAAACATCACCTATATTATATTCTTTGATTTTTATTAATAGAGCTCCTTTTGGGGCTCTATTAAATTTTTAATGAACAGTTGGCGGTAACCCATATTCGCTGACAACCATTTTTATTTCATCTGCAATAGTTTTAGCCTTTCTTTCCTTAATTCCGATATCCCTTGCAACTTCAAGTATATCTGTCAAACTGGGATTGCTCCCATTTCCATTTATGCAAGTTGCATGTTCTCCCCCAATTGAAGAACTATATGTCAAATCATATGCAGGCGATAAAATCCATCTTCCTTCACCGTCATCATAAAGATAAGTGAAGTTCTTTGAGTGATCATCTCTATTATGCGCAAATACATTGAAACACATAATACGAAACAGTTTTTCTATCTCAGCAAAATCTTTAGTGAGTTCCAAAGTCAGTTTCATGAGAATATTATAATCCAAATTTGGAATTCGATGAGACGTCTCCAAAATACCACTGGCAGAAATCATATGAATGTGTTTTATTATTCCATTCTCTCCTACAGTACGGTCAAATCTTCTTGTACCAAAATAACCGGAACATATTTTTGATGGGAACAATCTAGTATCTTCCATAACAATTCCACATTCTTTTGCGCACATGGAATATTTATATTCTTGCTCCCCGATATTCTTTGCATCCTCTGATGAAGGAAATTTAACAATCCATTCTTCCCCATCAATTTGTATTAAAATTTTGGGCCTTGCACCACCTGAAGAACCTCCCAATCTAAAGAGTTTGTCTAAGTCATCCGAATAATCTGTTTCTAATATTTTAGCACATTCTCTAGCAATATTGTCAAAATCCAACGTTGGTTCTGGAATTTCAAATTGATAATCAGGTTCATAGGTTAAGGCCCCCATGCCAGAAGCTCCAACTATTGCCAATCTATCTAAGCTGCCTATTTGCATGGGATTAATTTTATTTTTTAACAACAAACGGTCAACCAATAATCTACCCCAACCATCTGGAAGACTATCAGCAAATACTCCATATAATCCTTCAAACGGATCAGGTTTTGGTATAAATACTCGTTGTTCCAATGGTAATGAAAATGGACTAATAGAGAAACCATCATTCAACCATTCTTTAGTATATTCAAAAGCTGCCAAACTATTTTTGAATAGCGCCAATGTACCAACTAATCTTCCATCGTAATTGACCAATAACTTATTTGTACTGTCCATCAATTACCTCCTGAATAGAATCAAATGGAATATCTTCAAATAATCGTTCAAGTTCATTATCACAGCCCAACGCAATTGCAAGTTTTGTCAATGAGCTTAGTGAAATCTCACCGCTATTCTCAAATCGTTTCACAGAACCTAAGCTTACTCCTGATTTCTCGCCCATTTTTTCCTGTGACAATTTCCTTCTTTTGCGGATATTCCGGATTCTCTCAGCAATCATTTTATCTATTTCTTTAGGTGTTCTTTGATTAAAATTAAATGTATTCATATATAATATATTATCCCTTTTAAATATATTAGTCAACTATTAGTTAATATTTTATCT
>JBASLQ010000318.1:0-1717 GCA_049656425.1 Sedimentibacter sp. | reverse complement strand
ATTGGGACCTATCATAATAGTTCTTTGCCTGGTAGGCGGATTTGCAATTAGAAACAACATGTTGGATGTATGTATGATACTTATATTTGGTATCATAGGTTATATATTTGAAAAGTTTGATTTTCCGACTTCACCTATGGTAATCGGGGCTGTTCTTGGTTCCTTAAGTGAACAGTCATTTAGAAGATCCTTGGTTATGTCAAATAATGGTATAGCGATATTTTTCCAAAGCCCAATATCAGCTGTACTTATAACATTGGGAATATTATCATTTGTTTATCCATTTTATAGAAATTATATAAAAAAAAAGAATGCAAACAAAGAAGTAGCGATTACAAAATAGAAAAGCATTTAACTTAAACTTCACACATAAATAAAATAATGTAAGCTAAAAAATTTCAATATTTAACATAAAATATTGAAATTTTCGAGGGTACTGAAAAGCTTTACGTTTTTAGTGATTACTTGCAGGACACAATCCAAAAAAGACCAATGTTTGAATTCTTAAAAAATTCTAAATTGGTCTTTTTTGATTTTAATAAGCGGATGAAGATGCGGACAAAAACCTGGACTTAGCATGAGCTAGTAGGTGCCGTATGTTTTCATATGAAGAACGTATAAAAGCAGTAAAACTATTAATACAGTATGACATGAGTTATTCTACTGTAATCCGTGAATTAGGATATCCTTCTCGTGAATCTCTTTGGAACTGGTACAATGAGTATTCACAGAATGGAGATCTTCACAACGATTTTATTAAACAGCCTAAATTTACTGAAGAAGAAAAACGAAATGCCGTCAATTATTATCTCGAGCATGGCAAATGTTTTTCACGAACCGTAAAAAAGCTTGGATATCCCAGTCGCCCAGTGCTGGATAAATGGATAACAGAGTTCGCTCCAGAGAAAAAGAGGCATTGCCGTTCTGGTGGATCTATTGTAAAATATAAACGTGAACAGAAAGCACAAGCTGTCATTTCCCTGTGTTCCCTTAGCAAGTCGGCAAAAGATGTTGCAGCTGAGCATGGAACAACAAGAGAAAATCTCTACAACTGGAAATGTCAGCTTCTTAAAGAGGAGCGTGTACATTCAATGAATAATAAGAAATCCAATAAATCAATAAATACTAACTCCATCGAAGCAGAAGTATAAGAACTTCATGCAGAGAAAGATAAACTTTCATCACAGGTTACTGAACTTAAGAAAGAAGTCCATCGCTTAAAGATAGAGCGTGATATCTATGAAAAGGCGGCTGAAATCATAAAAAAAGAACAGGGCGTTAACCTTCAAACACTCACAAATAGTGAAAAGGCCATAATTATTAATGCTCTGCGAAATAGTTACCAATTAAAGGAACTTCTCGAAATTATGCATATGGCCAAAAGCAGCTATTGCTATCAGGTAATTGCAATCAATACAGACAAATATGCCGATTTAAAAACTAAAGTGAAAGATGTTCTTAAAGAATCATCAAGCAGATATGGGTATCGCAGAATCCATTCTGTTATTATCTCAGCTGGAATAATAGTGTCTGAAAAGGTAATCCGTTGGATTATGAGGGAGGAAAAGCTAGTAGTCCCCAAGGGTGCAATTTTAGAAAATATAATAATATAAATAACTGAAATCAAAGGGAATAACGTCAAGATAAAGTTTAATGACAGAGTGGGAATAGACTGAAGGCTGATATTCTAAAATTTTATGTAAAATAGATTTATATA
>JBASLQ010000317.1:0-2234 GCA_049656425.1 Sedimentibacter sp. | reverse complement strand
GCCAGTACCATACACTTATAGGGTTAGAACAAACCACCGGCTGAGCCGGTGGTTATGATTGTTCGCTATTTTTTTTAATGCCCAACATTTTAGCTTTTCTAACAATGGTTGGCTGTGTAGTTTTAAGAGCTTCAGCTGCTTTGTATGTTGTTTTATATTTAGATAATGCTTCAGAGATTAATTTCTTTTCTAAGGATTGAACAGCTTCCTTTAATGAAATATTAAAATCAATTTCCATATATTCTGTAGGTTCTAATTGTTCTTGTCCGTTTGGGGTAGTAATAAATAATACTTGTTTTGATGTAATGACATCTTTTTCTCCTAGAATAACGAGCCTTTCTATAGCGTTTTTCAGCTCTCTTATATTGCCTGGCCAGTTATATTGTTCTAAATAAAACAGTGCCTTATCATTAAATATCTTTTGCTTACTATATTTATGATTGAAATCATCCAAAAATTTAAGACATAATAATCTAATGTCTTCTTTTCGTTCCCTCAATGGAGGAACTTTAATTGGAATAACATTTAATCTATAATATAAATCTTGACGGAATTCACCAGTTTTTATCAGTGTTAATAGATTTTCGTTTGTTGCAGAAATAATTCGTACATCTAATGGTATTTTTTTAGTGCCGCCAACATGCATGAATTCATTTTCTTGCAATACTCTAAGAAGTTTTGGCTGCAAACTTAAAGGCATTGTTCCTATTTCATCAAGTAAAATAGTTCCACCCTTTGCTACCTCGAATAATCCTTCCTTCGCTTTTACTGCTCCGGTAAAAGAACCTTTCTCATATCCAAACATTTCAGATTCTAAAAGATTTTCAGGAATAGCTGCACAATTTATTGTCATAAAAGGCTTATCTTTTCTAAGGCTGTTAGAATAAATATCTTTTGCAATTACTTCCTTTCCTACACCGCTTTCACCTAATATTAAAATAGATGCATCTGTTTTTGCTACAATTGGTATCAACTTTTTAATTTCTGTCATTTTTTTCGAATTGCCAATTATTTTTGAATTGTTATTTTCTTTATAAAACTTTAATTTTTCAGATAATACCCTGTTTTTTTCTATTTGTGCCTCTAGTTTATCAGTAATATCAGAAATTTTCGTTAGGTCTTGTACAACAGTTATCACATAAACAATTTCGTTTTTTTCATTAAAAACTGGAGTACTTGTTACCATCATCTTGTTATCTACATCAGGTATTGTTGTAATCATAGATAACTTTTTTTTTTCATTTAATACTCTAATAGCAAGTGATTGCGTTACATGCTCTTTTACCTGTTTGTATGTGAATCCACTTTCACCATTACTTTGAGTTTCCTCATTAATAGAATAGAGATAATTTAAATATTTGCTCATTATTTCTTGGATATGCTTATCAACAGCATCTTCTCTATTTACATGATATATTTTGCTCCATACTTTATTTACAAAGATTATATTTCCTTGGTTATTAATTATATGTATTGGCAGATCTACTAAATCCGCAATTAAGAAAGCATTCATGTAATTAAAACTTTCCAGAAAACTATAATTTTTTGACATATGATAACTACCTTTCTGTATAATTATATATAATATCATACTGCAAACCGCAATCGGCTTGCTTCACCCCGATACAATAAATACATCAAAGATAAAACCCATAAGGTTTATATCACTAATTGTATTTATTATATCATGTGATATTTATTTAGTAAAGTTAATTCAATTCCTGTTCGTGATAAAAAAATGAATCAGATTTTATAGAAAATAAATTTGCTTAGTTATTGTTTATATACGGGAGTTTAACAGTTGAATGAATGAAAATTAGCTACAGGTCTTGAAAAACCTGTATTTCTTTGTCAAATTTTTGAGAATTAATTTCGATGTCCCTAAACAAGTAATAGCAATGGATAAAAAATAATAAAAAAATAAATAGACATAAAAAAGAACAAAAACAACGATTTCCCAAGATAAAAAGAGAAATAATTAAATATTTACGACTAAAGAAAATAAAGAGAAAAAAGCAGCATAAAATAAGAAAAAAACAGGTAAAACCCTTGAAATACCAATAAAATTGGTATATAATTAAAATAACAATAAATTAATTAAAAGGAATTTTACCTATGAAGATTCTACCACAAATAATGATGTTTGACTATACTCAAAATGAAGAAATTTTAGGAGACTTAGAAATATTAAAAAGAGTAATTGATAATATACCAGATGGTAAATTAATACACAG
>JBASLQ010000316.1:0-2239 GCA_049656425.1 Sedimentibacter sp. | reverse complement strand
AAAAAAAAACTGAAAGGTCCGTCCCCTGAATCCTTTTTTAAATTTGTTGTATAATTGAAAATTTTTATATTATAATAAATGTATTACAAATGATGAGGTTGATTATGGATAAATTTATTGTGGATACTTCTGATACTTATTTTTTGGATGATATTTATAAAGATATAGATACGCTTTGCGAAAAGTACAGCAGTGTTTTAAGTAAATTGGTTATTGGAAAGTCAGTGGAGGGTAGAGATATTGTTGCTTTAAAAGTTAGCGGTAAAAAAGATGATATCTTTAGGGGAATTCAAAATAGTAAAGTTAAACCTTCTGTTTTGTTTGTTGGTGGCATTCATGCCAGGGAAGACTTTTCTGTTATGCTTTGCATGAAGATGATTGATTATTATTGTTGTTGTTGTTATAATGAAGAGAAAAGTTTTGATGATTTTAATGTCATGAAAATTATTGATAATGTTGATATGTATTTCGTTCCTGTTGTTAATCCTGATGGTCTTAACATTGTCCACAACGGACTGGAATCTTCTTCAAGTTATGAACAATTGAAGACCATGTATATTTGGGGTGAGGACCATTCTTATTGGAAAGCAAATGCTAATGGTGTTGACTTAAATAAAAATTTTGATGACGGCAATTGGGAAGTCAGAACCTGCGTGCCTGGAACTGAAGTTCCTTGCTCTGACAGGTTTAAAGGATATGCTCCGAACAGTGAGCCTGAAACTCAAGCTTTAGTTAACTTTTGCAATGAAAATAATTTTTCTTTAATGGTTACATATCATTGCTCGGGAAACTGCACATTTTGGGCTGACAGCGGTACTCATGGTATGTTTAATGGTTTGGATGAAAAAATTATGGATGAGTTAAATAAAAATTATATTTATAGAAAAACTAAAGTGAGTATGGATCCTAAAATATATGGCTGCGGTTTTGAAAATTGGTTTAGGGTTAAAATGAAAAGACCTGCGTTTTGCATTGAATTGTCGCCTTTTGTTGAAGGTGGGAAACAGCATCCTGACAGTATGTTTGATGAGTTGGTGTGGAAGCATGCCAAGACAACCGGATTGTTTTTCGCGGAAAAAGCTATTGAAGTATGTGATGAGATTTATGGCGATGTAGAGAAGTATGCGGCTTTGACTGAATAGGAGAATTTAAAAGATGAGATCCTTCGCTGACGCTCAGGATGACAACGTCGCAGGTTCCGGAGAGATTCTGGGGACGGACCTTTCAAAAAAGACTGGAAGGTCCGTCCCCAGAATCTCATATTTTACAATTATTGGAGGAAAAAAATGAATGCTGAAATACTTTGTGTAGGTACTGAGCTTTTGCATGGAGATATAGTAAATACAAATGCCCAATATATATCTAAAAAATTAGCTGAAATAGCTATTGATGTTCATTATCAAACTGTTGTTGGTGACAATCCTGACAGAATTAAAAAATGCTTTGGCATTGGTTTTTCCAGAGCAGACATTGTAATATGCACCGGAGGCCTTGGACCTACGAAGGATGATATTACAAAGGAAGTATTAGCGGAATATTTTAACGTTGAAATGGTTTACGATGATCAAAGCTTCCAACATGTAAAGGAGATGTATTCTCGTTTCAGTAAAGACTTTCCTAAAAACAATATGAGACAAACATATTTCCCTAAGGGTTCTGTTATTCTGGATAATCCTAACGGTACTGCTAATGCTTGTATTTACAAAGGTGAAGACAGTGAAGGCAATACAAAAATAGGTATTCTTTTGCCTGGTCCCCCTAAAGAAATGGAACCACTAGTAGACAATGAAGTAATACCATATTTAAAACAGTTTTCTAATCAGGTTGTTTATGGAGAAAAGCTGGTAGTTGTAAATATTGGTGAATCTGCTGCCGAAGAAATGATTATGGACATTATTGATAAGCAGACAAATCCAACAATAGCTCCATATGCAAGTGCAGGCAAAGTAATTTTCAGAATTACTGCAAAAGCTGAGAGCAAAGGAAAATGTATTGAACTTATTCAGCCTGTAAAAGAAGAATTGATTAACCGTTTTGGCAAAAGCAATGCATATGTAACTGAAACAGGCAAAGTTGAAGACAAAACTGCAGAAGTATTATTGGAGAAAAATCTCACCATTGCAGTTGCTGAATCATGTACTGGCGGATTGGTTGCTTCCAGACTTATAAGTTATCCTGGAATATCAAAGGTATTTAAGGAAGGATTTATTACTTACAGCAATGAAGCAAAAATTCATAC
>JBASLQ010000315.1:0-4197 GCA_049656425.1 Sedimentibacter sp. | reverse complement strand
TACCAATGGTCTTTGTTCTACAAAGATAAGTGGACCTGGAACTATACCATGGAGTATAAATGCTCCAAGCATTACTGCTGTAGTAGCACTCCCCGGTATACCTAATGCAATAAGTGGAATGATTGCGCCACATGCAGCTGCGTTATTTGCAGTTTCTGGTGCAGCGACACCTTCGGGTATTCCTGTACCAAAAAGCTCTGGTGTTTTAGAAGATCTTACTGCCTCACTATAAGAAACCATTGATGCAGTTGTTGCACCTATGCCAGGTAGAATTCCAATCACCGTTCCTAATAATGAAGATTTTGCAATTATAGGGAATAACCTCTTGATTAACTTCAAATCAGGAAAAGTAGTTTTTATTTTCCCAACATCTTTTTTAATACCCGTCGTATCCTGTTCAAACCTTCTAAAAGTTTCTGATACAGCAAATAATCCTATTAGTATTGGTATAAAATCTATACCACTCATTAACCAGCTTGAACCAAATGTAAATCTTTCTAAACCAGTCATAGGGTCTATGCCTATTGTCATGAGCAATAACCCTATCAATGACGATATTATTGACTTCAATTGATTGTCATCACCTAAGGATGATACAACAGACAATGCCATTACACTAAGTCCAAAATACTCAACAGGACCAAATTTAAGTGCAAATTTTGCTAATTGAGGTGTTAGTGTAATTAAAAAGATACTTCCAATAATACCTCCTATTGCTGAGCAGAATACTGAAACACCTAAAGCTAAGGCAGATTCACCTTTTAGTGTCATTGGATATCCATCTAACGTGGTTGCTACTGACTCAGGAGCACCAGGCGTTCTGAAAAGTATAGCGGAAATTGAACCTCCAAACACAGCTGCACAATAAACAGTTATAAGTGATAGAAGTGCTGTTGTTGCATCTAAAGTATAGGTTAATGGCACTAGCAAAACAACCAGCATAGTACCGCTTATTCCTGGAATCGCTCCTCCTGTGAAACCTAATATTGTACCAAAAAATAAAACCAATAAATTCATGGGTTGAGACAAAATCGAAATACTACTTAATATATCAGTCAAAAATTCACCTCCTAAGCACCTAATGTTTGACTTATGATTCTAAATATACTAATACCTTGTGGAAGAGGAACCATTAATAAATTCCCGAAAACAAAAGTTATTATATATCCAGAAAGTAATGAAATAATTAAATATGTTTTTAACTTTACTTGTAATATATGCATCATAAAACATAAATATATAACTGTGGAAATTAAGAAACCTATATATTGCATCAATACAATATACAATGTAAGTGACACTATCGATATATAAAGATTTTGCGGATAAATAACGCTTTCATCTTTTTTTCTCTTTAATTCACCATTCTTATATTTTTTGTATGTAAATACTAATACCACAAGTTCCAATACGATTATTAGAACTAGCAGGATTTGGGGCCAGAATGACGGCCCGCCTCCAGTATTAATATTTAATCCATTAAATAGAAAGGTAAAACCGAATAATATAAGCGATATTGCTAATATTACCAAATGTAAAATAAGCTCCATATTACGCCCCTTTCTTTATTTTATATAACCAAGTTCCTTTAATATTTCCTTATATCCATTAATATCTTCTTCTAAAAATTTTGCAAATTCTTCAGAATTCATGTATCCAGTTCTTAAATCAAGCATATTATCTTTTTCAATTGCCTTATAAGTATCCATATCTTTAGCTTTGCCGAAAACATCACTTAGATAATCAACTATCTCTTGAGAAGTACCTGCTTTAACGAAAATTCCTCTCCAAATTCCATCTGTGACATTCCAACCCTTATCTACTGATATAGGAACATCAGGATAGTCTTCTATCTTTTTGTCAGTAAAAGCAAGTAGTACTTTGATAGAACCTGCATCAATTAAATTTTTTGTAGAGCCAAATTCTTCAAATTCAGCGTCAATGTGTCCTCCTAAGACAGCTGAGTGCATATCTCCACCGCTTTCAAAAGGCACATATTTAAGATCTATTCCTGCAGCTTTTTCAAATTTTGCAATTACAACTTCATCAAATCCAGCAGCCCCTGTTCCTCCAACAGTAACTTCACTAGGATGTTCTTTAGCATAAGATACAAGCTCATCAATCGTCTTGAATTCACTGTTCTCTCCTACCTGCAAGGAGCCGGTATCATATTGTATTCTTGCTATTGGAATATACTGACTAAGATCATGAGGAGTTTTTCCTAAAGCTACATTAATTGCGTAATTTGAGCCCTCAGCCCAAATAGTATATCCATCGGAAGGTTGATTTACAACATAATCACCACTTATTGCTCCTGAAGCACCACTCATATTAACAACATTAATCGTTTGCTCCATTATTTCACTTGCTGGTTGTGCAATGGCTCTTGCAAATACGTCAGTTCCACCGCCTGCACCCCATCCTACTATAACCTGTAGTGTTTTTTCGGGATATTTAAACTCTGCTTCTGCATTACTTGGTGCATTGCTGGTACAGCCAACCAAGCTTCCTATTAACATAACTGTCAAGATGATTCTTAAATACTTAGTTTTCATAAATACCTCCATAGTTTTTAAATTTTGATAATCTAAATTTGTATTGTTTCTATAATTAGATCTGTTTGTATTTATTACATTGCCTCCTTTTTAATAAAACTAAAATCCGAAGAAAATGTTTTCACATGTTTTTATATTTCTTCTATTTTGTTAAATAAAGTATATCATATGTTTTTTTTGTAATCAATTTTTGTAATTTAATTATATCAAAATTATCTTTTACTGGATTTTCTATATGTTCTTTTGTTACTTTAATTCCATAATAACAAAAGTTTAAATTTTACATGTATAATAAACGAAGATCAAAATTTCAAATTATAAGAGGAGGAATTAAAATGTATATTGATCAAGAAAAATGCATACAGTGTAAGGCCTGTATTCCATATTGTCCTATGAGAGCCATAGCTTACGACAAAGATAAGGATATGGTTGAAATTAATTTTGACGAATGTGTTGAATGTGGTGTTTGCAAGTATTCAGATGTATGTCCTACTAATGCTTTAGCTCAACAAGAAATGGAATACCCAAGAATTTTAAGAAGTCAATTTTCTAATCCGCTTGTTTCACATCCCGGAACAGGAGTACCAGGCAGAGGAACAGAAGAAATGAAGACAAACGAAGTAACCGGTAGATTTAAAAGAGGTATGGTTGGGGTTGCAATAGAAATGGGAAGACCAGGTACCGGAACAAGATTATATGATGTAGAAAAGGTTGCTATGGCATTGTCTAAAGAAGGAGTTCACTTTGAACCTCACAATCCGACAACTCAATTAATGTCAGATACAACTACAGGAAAAATCAAAGAAGAAGTCATTAATGAAAAAACTTTATCCGCTATTGTAGAATTTGATATTTCTCAAGACAAATTAGCTACTGTATTTGAGAGGTTAAAGAGTGTAATACCTGAAATTGATACTGTATTTAGTTTAGATTTAGCTTGCAGACTTAATGAAGACGGTTCCAATCCAGTTGTTAAAGTTGCAGAGGAAGCAGGTTTCAAAGTGTCAATTAATGGAAAAACAAACTTAGGTCTTGGTAGACCTTTGGCAAAGGAGGCATAAAAATGACACATACTTTACATAGAAGCGGAAATTACGAAAGCTTATCAGAAGATTATGTAATATTTGCTATAGCGGCACAAACTGTTAATGCAAAGGGTAAAGCACCTCAATTTAAACAATTTGCTGATATCGTATTAAAGTACAATCCTGTAAATTTTGGTGATATGAAAACCGGAAACGTTTATGGAGTAGGAATAGATGAAATTAAAGAAGGTTACAAGGATAACTCAATAGTTCATGCAGTTTTCAAAGATCAAGAAACACTAACAAAAGCTTTGAAAGAAGTTAAAGATGCACATTTAGATCTATCCATTGTACTTTCGGGTCTAATTCAACATACAAACGAGTGTTGCTCTAATATTGGCATAACACCACACACTGTTGAACATTCACTAGGAATACATGGTAGATTAGATTATTTGCCGGAAGATAAAGTTCTTGAAGTAAGTACTATGTGTGGACACGGCATGGTTGCTTTCTCATTAGTTGAAGATCTGGCTGAAAAAGTTGCAAAAGGAAGATTAACAGCTGAAAAAGCCGGTGAAAAATTAGCTAAACAATGTCACTGTGGCGTATTTAAT
>JBASLQ010000314.1:0-4538 GCA_049656425.1 Sedimentibacter sp. | reverse complement strand
GTTATACAATCTTAATTTGCAACTATTTAGAAAGAAATAGGTAAGATGTAAAATATTGTACTTTTTATATACTAGGAAAGTTCTTTTCCTAGTATATAAAAAAAGAGGATTGCAAAGGACGGGACGTCCTTGCCGGTTACAGTTCAGATGTAACATAAGAAAGGGACATTCTAAATAGGGTGCCTTCTTACATTTGCACCTGTTTTAATGTTATAACTTTTCCGTCAAAAGCATTCTTAATTCCTTGAAAAACATTTCTGTCATTTTTTAAAAATGTGGAAATGAAACTTCTGATTTGCAAATAATATCCTGCTCCAAACTTACTGCGAAAAATTCCTACATTGAGCTTTCGTTTTGCTGGTCTAATATCAGCCTCTGCTCTATTATTAGTAAAAGGAATTTTAAAATCATACATGAATAATAAATGGTTATCCTTGTATTTTCCTAACCTTGTTATTAGCTTTCTTTCTTCATCTTTGTATGAATTTTTATCATAATCAGATTGGTATTGTTTATTTGCCTGTTTAAGTATTTCGTCATAATTTTTAATATACATAGCTAATGAATTTGCGTCAAAACAATCAACCCCTGCTTCGTTCAAGAGGTTCTTCTGATGCAATATTTCTTGTAAAAGTTTCGCCATATCTTTGGGCCATATATGCTTAGTAAAATCCTCCACACCTTTTAAATACCTTAGGATATGTGCATTGCATTCTCCATGATTTGTCCCAAAATTATATTGAACTCTATTATGATCATGTATCAATGTTCCCATATAATTAGGTAAAAATCCAAGTTCCTCCATAGCATCTTTGCTTTTGCTCTCATGCACATATTGAAGGGTATATTTATTATTACTATAATTGTGCAATTGATGGTTCTTGCCATTAATATTAATTGGGGATTCATCAGTATGAACATAATTAGAATTATATAGCCCTTGAAGGATCTCTTCTGTAAAAGCATCTAGCTTATTAGCTAAAGAATTACTCCAATTGACTAATGAAGCTTTTGTTAGGTTAAAGGCATCCTTTGTAATGGATTTTAAAAAATCCACACTCTGATCCATTGAAGCTGGAACTCTATGGACTAAAAGCATAGCAGTAGCTTTTAATTCATTGCCGTATGTTACTAAATTATTTTGTTCTTTAGGAATATCATATTTATTTGAATTATTTAGATAATATCTATATTCTTTAACAATACAGGAAATTTCAATATCCTGAACATATCTTGTAATGTATGGTTTATCCTGATTTTCACTTGTTTTATTTATATTAATAACAGAGTGCTTAACTGTTCCAGAATCAATCAATTGCTTTATCTTTGAAACATCAGTAGTACTGCCTTTGTGACCAGTTTGACCGCCTTGTTTTTTTGTAGTTTTAGATCTGGAGTTATGAATTACTTTCTTAAAACCATCCTTACTAGAAGGTTTTCCAGAGTTAGAGCTATCTTTATCATTATTGTTTTTTAGTCTTTCAATTTCAAGAACAAGTTTTTTTATTTCATCATCTTTTTTTACAATAGTGAAGCTCATTGTATTAATGGTTTCATTTAAAGTGCTGATAGTGGAAGAAAGATTTTTAATCAATCTTTTCAAATCATCTATTTCTAAGACCAAATTTTCGTAATCTTTTTGAAATTGTTTTTGATAATTAGAGCCCATAAGCACACCACTTTTCTATTGTTTTTGATAATAATATTATACCATAAAAACTGCTAAATATCAAGATAAATCATTGGATTTTAGCGGTTTTTGCAATACTTTTTTAAGTGGCTTTTAGAATTAGTTACGTATTTAATAGAGGTATATTTTTCTCATTATTATAGTAGAATATTTGTGATTATTAAATAACTACATCTGAACTGTAACTAAATTTGTGCATGATAAAATAAAAAAATTGATATTATTATTGTATTGTGATATAATCTTATGAATATTATTTATAAATGAACTGACAATTATTTTTGTATACTGTATAATACGAATATAATTTATTAAATAAAAAAATTCAAAAAACACAGAAAGATAAATTCAGGAGGAGAAATAAAATGGGTTTCAGAATGGATATTGGAATCGACCTTGGAACAGCAAGTGTATTAGTCTATATAAAAGGAAAAGGAATAGTAATACAGGAGCCTTCAGTAGTTGCAATAGATACAAATACTAATAAAATACTTGAAGTTGGTGAAGAAGCTAGAAAAATGCTAGGTCGTACTCCAGGTAATATTGTTGCAATTAGGCCATTGCGAGATGGGGTAATATCTGATTTCGATATAACAGAAAAAATGTTAAAATATTTTATAAAAAAAGCTGTTGGTAATTCAATGGTAAAACCAAGAGTTATTATTTGTGTGCCTAGTGGAGTAACAGAAGTCGAGAAAAGAGCAGTTCTCGAAGCAAGCAACAATGCAGGTGCTAAAAAAACTTATCTTATAGAAGAACCAGTTGCAGCAGCCATAGGTGCTGGACTGGATATTACTAAGCCATCTGGCCATATGATTATTGATATGGGTGGAGGAACGACTGATATAGCAGTAATTTCTTTAGGTGGAATTGTAGTTAGTAGATCTATAAAAGTTGCTGGTGACAAGTGTGATGAAGCAATAGTTAGATATGTAAGAAAAAAATATAATGTTATGATAGGACTTAGAAGTGCGGAAGATTTAAAAATAAATATAGGCACTGCTTTTCCAGTTGAAGAAGAACAATATATGGAAGTAAGAGGCAGGAATTTAGTTACAGGTCTACCTGTAAACTTAACAATATCGTCATCAGATTTATTAGAAGCAATGGAAGAAACTATAACATCAATAGCAGATGCAGTTCATTCAGTTCTTGAAAAAACACCACCTGAATTAGCAGCAGATATAAGTGAAAAAGGTATTGTCATGACAGGCGGAGGTTGTCTGGTACATGGGTTAGATAAATTAATATCAAAAAGAACTGGTTTAGATGTGGCAATAGCAGAAGATGCTATTTCATGCGTAGCAAAAGGAACTGGTCAATCTTTAGAACATATGGATTCATTAAAAGATTCATTGCTAACAGAAGATATAAAAACTAACTATAGTAGATCGTAGAGCATAATTTATCAGGAGGGTTACAACTTGTGCTCTCCTAAAATAGATTTATCATATGAATAGAGGTTAGCAGCATGAAAATACGAAAAGCAATTATTCCAGCGGCTGGGCTTGGAACAAGATTTTTACCAGCGACAAAGGCAATTCCAAAGGAAATGCTGCCAATAGTAGATAAACCAACAATTCAGTATATAGTTGAAGAAGTAATAGCTTCTGGAATAGAAGATTTACTGATTATAACAGGCAGAAACAAAGGTTCAATAGAAGAACATTTTGATAGAGCTATAGAACTAGAAGATAATTTAGAAAAGAACAACAAAGAAGAACTGCTTGAAGAAGTAAGAAAGATATCAAAAATGATTAATATTCACACTGTAAGACAAAAAGATCCAAAAGGTTTAGGCCATGCAGTATATTGCGCAAAATCTTTTGTAGGTAATGAACCATTTGCAGTTTTATTAGGTGATGATGTAGTAGATTCAAAGGTTCCATGCTTGAAACAAATGATAGATATGTATGAATTATATAATTCGTCAATTTTAGGGGTGCAGGAAGTAACGTGGGATAATGTTAACAAATATGGAATAGTGTCAGGTGAGAAAATAAATGATAGAATTTATACTGTAAATGATCTTATTGAAAAGCCTAACAGGGATGTAGCTCCAACAAATATTGCCATACTTGGAAGATATATAATAACTCCTGAAATTTTTAAAATACTCGAAAACACTAAAAAAGGTGTTGGTGGAGAAATACAACTTACTGATGGATTAAAAGAACTTGCAAAAATACAGAGCATGTATGCTTATATTTTTGAAGGAAGAAGATATGATGTAGGAAGTAAAATAGGATTTTTAGAAGCTACTGTTGATTTTGCTCTTAAAAGAGATGATTTAAAAGAAAGCTTCAAAGCTTATTTGAAAAAAATAAATTTAAATTAAAATTAGAATTAATGAAAAAGGGTGATGATTATGTTTAAAGAAAAGCTTGAAATGTGGTTAGAAAGCCCATATGTCGATGAAAAAATTAAAGAGGAACTGCGCACTATAGAAAAAATAGATAGTGAAGTAGAAGATAGATTTTATAAGGACTTGGAATTTGGAACAGGTGGTATGAGAGGTAAGATTGGTGCAGGAACCAATCGTATGAATATACAAACGGTATCTAAAGCAACACAGGGTATTTCTGATTACCTAAATGAAAAGTACAAAAATACTGATATAAGTGTAGCAATAGCTTATGATTCAAGGCATATGTCATTAGAGTTTGCACAAAATGCAGCATGTGTATTTGCAGCAAACAATATAGATGTATATTTGTTTGAAGGTCTTAGACCTACACCTGAACTTTCATATGCTGTTAGATATTTCAAATGTAAAGCGGGGGTTGTTATAACGGCAAGTCATAATCCACCTGAGTATAACGGTTATAAAGTTTATGATGAACATGGT
>JBASLQ010000313.1:0-4059 GCA_049656425.1 Sedimentibacter sp. | reverse complement strand
TCACTAGACCTGCAAACAGTGTAATAATAAATGTGGTAAGTATCTTGTTTAATACTAACTTGGTTTTTTCCATATAATCCTCCTGACCACCACACAAATGATATATCTCATATCATTAAAAACAATTGTCCCGCTTTTATCTTAAGATAAAAGCGGATACAATAAATTTCAATTAATCAATTAAAATTATTTCCAAGCTCTAATAGCTTCATCAATATTTTTTGTTACATAAGTAGTTAATTTTGATTCAGTAAGAGGAGCAACTGCTTCTTGGAAAGCAGCCATATCAGCATCATTGAACTGTGCGCCCGCATCTGCTGCAACTTGTTTTGCAGCTTCTACATCTTCTGCAAATACATCATATTCATAATTAACAGCTTCAGCCAGTTCTTCTTTGAATATTGTTTTTACATCGTCCGGCATTTCATTCCATATATCTGTGTTTATAACAAGGTAGTCAGGAAGCATCAAATGCTGTGTATATGAATAGTAAGGTGCAACTTCTGTATGAAGAAGACTTGAATAAATCAATTCATTGTTTTCTCCGCCATCAAGAACTCCTGTCTGAACAGCTGTGTAAACTTCGCCTTGTCCCATTGCTATACCGATACCGCCCATAAGTTCCATCATTTTAAGGTTTGTATCAGACTGCATAACACGAATTTGAAGTCCTTTTAAATCTGCAGGTGTGTTGATAGGTCCTACATTTGTATAAACATTTCTAACTCCGCCATGGAAAGCAGCAATAACAACTATTCCTTGATCAGCTGTTGATTCATACAAATCTCCAACGATTTCAGGATCATTTACAATTGCTCTTTGTTGATCTATGCTGTCAAATACATAAGGAAGGTTAAATACACAGAAATCAGGATTCCAGTTTTCCATTAAGCTTCCTCCGGCCAATGACATTGCTATTGTTCCTGACTGAACCATTTCAACAGTTTCTTTTTGTGCTCCCAACAATTCATTTGGGAAAATTTCTACAGCATAAGCTCCATTAGTTCTTTCAAATAAAGCATCGCCAAAAGCTTTCATAGCTTTGTACTGAGGATGTGCTTCATTCTGGTTAAAAGCAATTTCAAGTGTTATTGTTTCAACTTCTGCAGCCTTACCTTCTTCAGGCTCCACTGCAGGCTCAGATGATGTGTTTCCTCCACATCCTGTTAATGAGCCAATTACTAATGTTATTGCCAACAGTATAACAGATAACTTTTTCATTTCTTACTCCTCCATTAAGTTTAAAATTTATTATTTACGGGATAGAAAACTTCTTCTCCCTTTGCAAATCGAACAGCTTCCTCTGCGACCTTTCTTTTTAGTTCAAGTGCCGCTTCCTCTGAATACCAAGCCATGTGAGGTGTGCATATGAAATTTTCATGTCTGAAAAGCGGTGCATCAGTGGACAGTGGTTCTTTCTTTACCACATCAATTGCAGCTCCGGCAATCTTACCCTGGGACAGAGCCCTTTCCAGGGCATCCTCGTCGATTATTCCACCGCGGGCAGTGTTGATTATGTAAGAAGTTTTTTTCATGCGGTCGAAAGCTTCATCATTAAACAGACCTATTGTGTTATCGGAAGGACAATGTATGGATATAATGTCAGAAATATTTAATAGTTCTTCCATGGTCACAGATTTTATAAAACTAAAATCTTCATTAACGTTTTTATCAAATTTAGGGTCGTAGGCAACTATGTTGCAGCCAAGGACATGAACTCGTTTTGCAAAAGCCTTTCCAATTCGTCCAATACCTACAATTCCAATTGTCAATGTGCTATGTCTATGAACTGGAATAGCTTTAACATAATCCCATTTTTCATTTTTTGTATAGTTGCTCATGAGAACGATTTTGCGGTTTATGGCAAGCATTAAGGATAATGCGTGGTCAGCAACCTCGTTTGTTCCGTAATCAGGAACATTGCATACTGTTATTCCCATTTTTGTTGCAGCTTTTACATTAACATTGTCAACTCCAACTCCGTAGCGCACAACTTGTTTAAGTTCAGGCTGAAGTTTTTTCATAACGTTTTCCGTAATGGGAGCATACTGATTTATAAGTATGTCTGCACCTTTGCAGTTTTTTATAAGGTTTTCTTCAGTCTTGCACTGTAAAAGCTGAAATGGAATTTTAGCATTGTTTAAAACACCTGTTTCAATATCAATGTTTTTGTGGTCACAGTCAGTTATTATTACTTTCATAAGTATCTCCTTTTAATTCAACGCATTTATTTAACGTAAAAATTCCATTTCTATGTGATCCATGTCATCAAAGTCCTGGTTTTCTCCACACATACCCCAGATAAAGGTATAGCTGCCTGTTCCAACACCTGAATGAATTGACCAACTTGGAGAAATTACTGCCTGATCATTTTTCAATACAATATGCCTTGTCTCATTTGGCTGCCCCATCATATGAAACACTCTTGCATTCTCATCCATATCAAAATAAAAATATACTTCCATTCGTCTTTCGTGAGTATGTGTAGGCATTGTATTCCATGCGTTTCCTTTGTGAAGAGATGTCATGCCCATTGACAGCTGGCATGTATCAAGCACGCTTGGATGAATATATTGATTCAATGTTCTTTCGTTAACAGTTTCCTGTGAGCCCAGCTCAATATGATTAGCTTCTTCATAAGAAATTTTTCTAGTTGAATATGAGTGATGAGCAGGACAGGAATTGATGTAAAATTTTGCCGGCTGATTTAAGTCAATAGACTCAAATATTATTTCCTTTGCTCCCTTACCTATATAAAGGGCATCATGCTTGTTAATTTCGTACACTTGTCCGTCAACAATTACTCTTCCGTCTCCGCCAATGTTGATTGTTCCTAATTCTCTTCTCTGTAAAAAGTACTCTGCTCGAAGTTCATCTGCTGCTTCAAGTTTAAGTGACTTTTCAACAGGCATTGCTCCACCAAAAATAATTCTGTCCACATGGCTGTATGATAAAAGAACTTCATCAGATTTAAATACTTCATTCATTAAGAAATACTTTCTTAATTCATCAGTATTATATTTCTTAACATCATCAGCATGACATGCATAATATATTTTCATTAAGTCCTCCTTTATTTATCTGCCCAGATATCCTCCATCAACAGGAATTATTGCTCCGTCTAAATAATCAGATGCAGGTGATGCCAGAAACAGAGCCACTCCGGCCATATCTTCAGGTGTTCCCCATCTTTTAGCAGGAATTCTTGCAAGTATTTCAGTATTCCTTACATCATCATTAATCAAAGCCGTATTCATGTCCGTATCCATATATCCTGGCGCAATTGCATTGACATTGATGCCTTTGTCAGCCCATTCATTGGAAAAGGCCTTTGTAAGCTGTGCAACTCCGCCCTTGCTTGCTGCATATGCAGGAACTGTATATCCACCGAAGAAGCTCAACATTGATGCAATATTAATTATTTTCCCTCGTTTTTGTTTAATCATTTCTCTTGCTGCCATCTGACAAAGAGAAAAGACAGCTGTTAAATTTACATTGATTACTTTATTCCAGTCTTCCAATGGAAATTCTTCACTTTTGTGTCTTTTTTGAACTCCTGCTGCATTAACAAGAATATCAAGATTTCCTCCTAAAAGTTTCATTGCATCCTGAAATGCAATTTCTCTTTCTACTTCATTTCCAATATCAACTTTTATTCCGTGGCACTTGAATCCTTTGTTTTTGTATTCCTCAGCAATATCTTTAATTTTTTCTGAAGTGGCAAACAACACAACCTCAACTCCTGCATTCATGAGGCCTTCTGCCATTCCTCTTCCAAGACCACGTGAACCTCCTGTTACAATTGCTTTTTTGCCTGCAATATTAAAATATTCCATACTTCCTCCTTAACTTTGGTTCAATATCTAAATGTCTGTGCAGTCAAGCAGCACCTTTACAGTATTAACACTTGGATCGTTTATGTATTCGAATGCTTTATGACCTTCCCTTAAAGGAACTATGTGACTTACAAGTTTTTCAAGTTCTCCGTGAATTTCTTTTGCAAAATTAACAGCCTGCTCAAATTCATGCTTTGTATAAACTCTTGTAGCAACCATGTAC
>JBASLQ010000312.1:0-2192 GCA_049656425.1 Sedimentibacter sp. | reverse complement strand
TTTAATACTCATGTAAAAATCAAAACCGCTGCCGGCATTTGCAAATACCGTTGCATATCCATCAAATAAAAATGGATTATTTTTTCCGAACTGAACTAAATCCTTCCATAACCATTCTTCGTTTTCTTCAATGAAACTGTCAAGTTTAGGGACTCCATAGAAGTTTAACGTCATGGTTCCTTGAAGTACATCGCCTCCGGGTGATACAGTGTTTATATTTGTAATGGAAATATCTACAGCGTTGTTTTGTATTGCGTCAACAAACTCAATCATGTCACTGTATGTGCTTTCAAATGCAATGTTTACAGATATTGAACGTGCTGTTAGTGTTGGCTGCTGTGCAGCTTCTTCTTGTGGTGCTGCAGCTTGTTCAGATTTTGTATCTTCTGCTGTTACATTTGTTGCTGTTTCATTTGAAGGTTTTCCATTAATATCTCCCATAATTGTTTCAAGTGAGCTTTTTGCTTTGGGTTCACCCGGTGTAGCAATATCGCTCATTGGAACTACTGTTGCATCTGTAAAACTTATGTTATTGGCGTCTATATTATTATTGGCAAAATAGTTATTTAAAAACACTATTATATTTTCTTGCTGAATGTCTGAAATCACATTTAAGTTGTTGATTTCATCACTTAGCGTTTGAGCCTTTTCTTCGTACTTGCTTTTCAATAAAATGTTTTGAGACATGGTGTCATATACATCACTTTTTTGACTGTATTCCTCTTTTAGGGCATCTAAGTTAAACAGCTCTGTACTTGGCAAAAATTTATATGCTGCATATCCTATTACGGCAATAATCAATATGAAAATTAATACTTTCTCTCTTTTACTCAGCTTCATAAACAACCACATCCTTTATGTCACATACTACTGAGTAGGAATAATTAACATTACCGCCTTCAGCTCCATCAACCACAGCAGGTATATATACATTATCAATAAATTCAACTGCTTTTAAGTTTTTTTCAAATTGAGCTACTTCTTGTCTTGAAGCTGAACTGCATTGCATTTGTATGCTGCTTTTATCTATGGACATGGAATTAACTTTAGTTCCTAACGGCATTGAAGAAGCAACTTGTTCAAATATTATTGTTGTAACGGCATCTTCGTCGCTTATAGCTGTCTTTAACTTATCCACTTCATTTTTATATGTTTCCAGCAATAGAGCTTTATTTTTCATTAAAATTGCGTATTCATTGGTTTTAATATTTTCTTCATTGCCAATAAAATCATCCATTACAGCAATTTGCTTTTCTAAGGATGACTTTTCAACCATGTATACATATATATTAAACGCTACTGCTAATGCTGCAATTAATAAAACAGCCATTCCCACAACACTTGCATTAAAACTGCTCTTATGCTGTTTCTTTCTGTCAGTTAAAAAACTTACATCATTTTTTTCTATATGCAACGACAGCAAAGGGTTTAAACAGGATTTTATATCAAATTCATTATCGGTTAAAACTTCTTTGATAATGACATTTGATATTTCATTAATCATTTCGGTATTAATGTTTAAATGTGATTCTATATAATCTTCAAGTCCTTTAATTTTGGCGTAGCTTCCATAAATATATATTTTTTCTATTTGTTTTTCTTTGTTATTTGAATTATAGTATCTGATATATCTATTAAATTCATCAATCCACATATTTATATTTTCTTCTAAAACATTTATTTTAGAAATATCCGGAATGATTTTAATATCATCTGAAAGTGACAAATTTTCTATTTCATTTAATGCTTCTTCTTCACTTAAATTAAATACAGCTTCATAGTTTTTAATAATGTCATGAATACCATTTGAAGATATTCTTGAAAAATCATTTTTGCCGTTATTTACAACACTAAACGATATGTTGCTGTATCCAACGTCAATAAAAGCTGCTGCTGTTCCTGATTTTAGATTTTCTTTATTAATTGTCAGTTTTTGTCCTGCAATTTTATCAAGGCAATTAGAAGCAAGGTCCATTGCAAGTAAGTCTAACTTAAGCCTTTGTGCTAATTCCATATATTGTTCATAAATTCCTATTGGAAGCCCATATACTATGTACTTTCCCTTTTGCATACCATCTGTTAAAATTGTATCTGTTTTCTTGTAAACTAATTTATACATATCTAAGTCAACGGATACAAGTTGAGCTAATTCAATTTTTATCATTGACATAGTTTCAGTCTTGCTTTTTATC
>JBASLQ010000311.1:0-2904 GCA_049656425.1 Sedimentibacter sp. | reverse complement strand
TTCCTTCTTTTTTCCTTGTTTGCTTTGTCTAAAAAATCTTTTATAATCATAATGTATTCCTCCTGATTTTTTTGTTTGAATTCATTTAAACGAATTTTAAATAAAACATATATTATATATCAATCACTAGATTTGCAGTGAGTATATATCGTTCTTGTGGAGCTAGATTAAAAACATTAAATGGATAACATGTAGTTGCAGAACGCTTTGAGTGAAGTGTCCTACGCCTTTTTTCAATTCTTTCTCACCAGTTCCTTGGATTATTGGAAGTTTCTTATTCAAGACTGGAATAGACAGACTTCCGATTACATCACCCTCTGCAGGATATAATGAGTATAGTGTTTGATCATTTTCTATCTCAGCATTATTATCTATCATTAGCCCAAGTTGTTTCACTGTATAGGCTGCCGGGCTAGAATATGGATTAACGTAATTTTCAATTCCTTCAATCGTATTTCTATTGCGTTCAAGTTATTTTCTTGTATGTAAAATTAAAGGATGGTAACTCTAAAATTAGTGTTCCGCCCTTAATGTTTCTATATTATTATTCTTTATATTTCTTTTTTCAGTAACAATTCGGCGAATTTTACTATATCTTTTTCTTCAAGTTTTCCAATATATTCAATAATTGCTGAAAGTTTTTCATATTCATCAATAGAAAATAACACTGAATCTGGCTGGTTGTTTTTCAAGACAAATATCTTACCATATTTTTCTGCCTTTCCCCTGCAGTCTTTATACTTTTTTATCATTTCAGTATTTGACACAATTGATTTTGTTAAAATATGCATTTCAACTATCCACGTCCTTTCTATTTAGTCTACATATACATCGTACTTTAATTATTACTATTTGTCAACCTTTATATATAATTATGATTCTAATTATTTTACTAACTATATTTCTAAACATTATTTTAAAGTATTTAAAATCCCTTCATATGTACATCCGAAGGGATTTATTTTCTAATTAAAAATAGAATTCACTGATTGTCTTGTTCATTCATGATTGCTTAAACATCTTGAGATTTGCCGGCATTTAAGGTTTATCATATTTTTTGATGATAAAAAATAAAAACTCAATATACAATTTTTAAACATTGTGCATTGAGCTTGTAATTTATTTATTAAGTTTAAAACGGCTCTAATTCAAGAATTAGCCGACTATATAGAAATTTATATGATTTACTGTATATCATTTTTCAAGAGGTCAGTTAGTAATAATTTCCTGCCTTCTTCTTTTGATAAAAATTCAGTAAGCTTAATAATTTCATTTTCATCTAGATTTTCCATATATTCAATAAACACCGAATACTTCTCATATTCAGAAATAGGCATCAAAACTGCATCAGGTTGGTTGTTTTTTAAAACAAATATCTTACCTAAACTTTCTGCCTTTTCCCTGCAAGCTTTATAATTTTTTATCATTTCAGAATTTGAAACTATTGCTTTTGTTGAAATATTCATATTAATTACACCTAACCTTTTTATTTTTTATAAACATATCTTATACTAGCAGTAATAGTATGTCAATAAATAAATAATTGCAATAATTATTGATATTTTTATTAGAACATTATCTGGACAGGTTTACCAACAAATTAAATAACACACTTTTAAAGTGAAGCATTGTCATAAACATAAAAATTTTATACAATTTTATAAATAGAAAAGGAGTGTACTATGAATATCATAAATGCTTTAGAAATAGCTATACAAGAACAAACCTTCCCTCAAGTTTTGACCCTCTGCTGTTTAGTATTGCATTAAGTTCTGCACCCATAAAATAGTCATCCCAGTTAATATAATCTTTTCTTTTGCTCATAATTAAATACTTCCTTTGTCTTATTGATAATATTATTTTCATTATTGTTAGCCTTAGGCCTTCTAAAATTATTTATATTGCATCGAAAAAACTTAATTGGTCGCTTTTAGGAAGACCTTTAAGACAGCCAAACTTTTTAAGAAGTTCTATAGCAGCATTCCCTATCTTAGCGCTTTTTCTTAAATCATCAATTGATTTTAATTGTTCTTCTCCATGGGCTGCATTGTAAATTCCTTCTGCTGCCACACCTCCCATGCCTGATATACTGCTTAAAGGAGGTCTTATCCCGTCTTCTTCTACCAGAAATTTAGTTGCATGAGATTTATATAAATCAATAGAAAGAAATTTAAAACCTCTCTCGTACATTTCTAAAACCAATTCTAAGTCATCGAACATATCCTTATCCCTGTTAGTAGCATCATTACCAAGTATATCAATTTCCTTCATTTTTTCTTTAACAACTTCTTTTCCATATATCATAAATTCTGCGTCAAAAGCCTTTGCTCTGATAGTGAAGTATGCTGCGTAATATGCTTGTGGTATATGTACCTTAAACCAAGCTATTCTAAAAGCCATCATTACATAAGCAGCAGCATGAGCCTTAGGGAACATATATTTTATTTTTCTGCAAGAACCTATATACCATTCCGGTACATCATGTTCTCTCATTAAAACCTCATATTCTGGCCATTTTGGCTCCTTTAAAGCATTTCCCTTACGTACAGTCTCCATTATCTTAAAGGCAGTATTTGGAGGCAGCCCCTTTTTAATAAGATAAATCATTATATCATCTCTTGTGCACACTGCCTCACTTAAGGTAACTATTCCAGAATCAATTAAATCCTTGGCATTTCCCACCCACACATCTGTACCGTGGGAAAGTCCTGATATACATATTAAATCTGTGAATGCTTTTGGCATTGTATCCAAAAGCATTCCTCTTACGAACTTAGTACCAAACTCAGGAATACCGAAGGTTCCAACCTTGGAATTTATCTGGGCAGGGGTTACGCCAAGTGCTTTTGTGGATGAAAATAAAGACATAGTCTCCTTGTCATCCATTGGTATCGTTAGAGGATC
>JBASLQ010000310.1:0-1882 GCA_049656425.1 Sedimentibacter sp. | reverse complement strand
ATTCGATGTCTTTCATCTGAACTGTATTTTAAAAAGGATTTTATGGCAGTTAGTTTAAGATAAATCGTCTTTGGGAAATAGTTTTTCTTCTCCTTTAACCAGACGATATACTTTTTTATGTTATTGTGGTCGAAAAATTCAAAGCACACACCTGCATTTTCAATTGCTAATTCTTCTTTTAGGAATGCAAGATAGGAATTTAATGACTGTTTATAAGCTTCAACCGATTTGTCAGAGAGATTTCTGACTACTGGCATATACTCGTGTAGGAAAGAACGTGTCACTTTCCAAAAATTAGTATCATTTTTCTTTTTATACTTCATATTTTTCCACCTCCGGGATACATTCTTCAAGAGATGATGACATTGAAGTATACACATGATAGAAATCTGGTGATAGATGTATATAATACAGGGTGCTGTCAAAAGATGAGTGCCCCATATATCTCATGAGATATGGAAGCATTGTGTGAACATTTTGGCCTTCTTCTGTCCAGCGATTGATATTGGAAAATGCATAGTGATGCTGGATAAAATCCAAACATTTGGATTTTATCCAGCATTCACACGCATCCTTATTGATTGAAATGGGTTTTTCTCCACTGCTTATATCTGAAAGGCTTGGTCATGAAAATATTGAAACAAACCTTCAGACTTATTTCCACCTTTACCCAAACAAGCATAGTCAAGTTGCTGATAAGCTTCAGCAGCTTAATAATAAAAATGTTACTACACAACCGCAACCGACCATATAAGAACGTAAAGTTCAAAGGTGTTTTTCAAAATATAGTACGTTTTCAGTACTATTTAAAAATTCGGACATATAGATTACTTGGTTTCATTGCCGATGATTTTACGCTTTGTTTCCGGGTCTGATACGCCTGCTAATTGTTATGGCCTCACTGACTGCTTGCGGTCAAGATCAAGCACCCGAAAAGCCGGATGCAACATCCCAGCAAAACACACCTGTATTGCCCATCGTTGACAGAGCAGGCAATGAAATAACTATTCCAACTGAAATTAACAAAATAATATCCATGTCACCGTCAAATACCGAAATATTAATAGACCTGGGTTTTGGAGACAAAATCATTGCAGCTGACACATATTCTGCAGATATACCTGGTTTGCCTGAAAATATTCAATTTTTTGATATGATGGCACCTGATGCAGAGAAGCTTGTTGCTTTGGAGCCGGACATTATTTTTGCTACCGGCATGACATTGTATCCGGTATGAAAACAAAAATAGCAGAAATAGAAAAAATTGCTCCAACCATAGAAAAAATGAAAACAGTTTACTTTGAAATAGCTGCAGCACCTGAATTGTACAGTTTTGGAAAAGGTGTTTTCTTAAATGAAATGATAGAAATAATAGGTGCAGAAAATATATTGGCAAATGAAAAAAAATGGATTTCGGTATCAGATGAGGTTGTGGTTGCAGCAAATCCTGATGTAATACTTACAAATGTAGATTATATTGAAAATGCTGCAGATGAAATTAAATCAAGAGTAGGATGGGAAAATGTGTCAGCCGTTAAAAACAATGATGTTTATTACATTGACAATAACGCAAGCTCTCTTTCAAATCATAATATAGTAAAAGCATTGCAGCAAATGGCTGAGGCAGTATACCCGGAAGTATATTTAAAATGAAAATGAAAATTAAATTAATACGGAGTTTTTCATGATTTGAACCTGACAATGAAGCTGGCGGATAAAGTGTTGCTCCTTGACAAAGGCAGAATTGCTTCTTATGGGAAAACTAATGACGTTATTTCTTCTAAACTGTTAAGCGAAGTGTATGAAATGGACGTATCAGATTATATGCTAGACTCATTGATGCAATGGGAAAGAATCTGTGAAGAACCTTACAAAACTAAAC
>JBASLQ010000309.1:0-6291 GCA_049656425.1 Sedimentibacter sp. | reverse complement strand
GAAAGCTGAAGCAGAATTGAAATTTTTAGTAATTGCAATAATAAAAGAAGAAATTAAAGATTCTGTCGTTAATTTGAAAAGTCCACTAGTTATAAATCCAAAAACAAGATTGGCAAAGCAAGTAATACTGCAAAATTCATATCCTCTCAAGTACAATATACTTGGAGCTGAGGAGGGTTCTAATTGCTAGTTATAAAAAGAAAAGAATCAGAATCAATTTTAATTGGGGATGATATTGAAATAATTATTTCTGAAATTTCTCAAGATAAAGTTAAAATAGCCATCAATGCTCCTAAAGAAATAAAAATTACCAGAAAAGAACTAGCAGAGACGTGTGAATTTAATATAAAAGCTTCAGAAAAAACAAGTAAGTTAAGTATAAACAGTATTAAATGTAGTCTAAAAAACACAGATAAAAAGTAAAAATATTTATTTGTTAAATTTTTGCTTTTTTTTGAATATTTATAACTAAATAAATGTATTATATGCAAAAGTGTGAAAGTTTATGAAAATTTACACACTTTTTTTATGCTTAAAATTAATTAAACATTAAAATTTAATACATTTGACTAATATAAAACTAGGACATATATCCAATCAGCATACAATATAATTACATTTCATCTAATAAATATGCAATAATGTAATGTCAAAAAAGCTTGCATTTTGTAGAATATTCTATTATAATAATTTAGTGCTAGAAGATTATTAATTGAAAATAGTAAAACTGCCGAAAGGCAGTGACACAAAGCTACAGGGCCTAAAGATTCTATGGTTGCCAGCTGCCAATAATAAAGTTATCATAATAAATGACTGTGTAATTATTATTGTCTACTGTAAACATATAATAAGCTATATGTTTTTTTTATTTGCAAATTTTAAGATAAAATGGGGGAAAATGAATATGAAAGTAAATGACAACGTAAGTTTAAACTTGTTAAATAAAAGCCTGGATGGACTTTGGCTTAGACAACAAGTGACTATGGAAAATATATCAAACTTTTCTACACCGGGATATAAGAGCAAATTTGTTGATTTTGAAAGTATTCTTAAAACAAATTTGGATAATAAGGTCAATGAAACCACATCTGAAATAAATAATCAAATAATGTCAAGCAATATAATAGTCGATGAAAATGACAATCAAGCATTGCGACTTGATGGCAACAATGTCGATTTAGAAAAAGAAAATCTCCAGCTTGCAAAAACACAGATCCAATACATGTACACAGTTACAGAAATTAATTCTTATTTTTCAAAACTTAATTCTGTTATTTCAGAAGGTAAAAAATAATGGGAGGTAAATTATGTCTTTTTTACAATCAATGAATATAAGTGGGTCAGGACTTACTGCCCAAAGATTAAGAATGGATGTAATATCTGAAAATATCGCAAACATTGATACTACAAGAACAGAAAATGGAGATCCATACAGAAGAAAAATGGTAGTTTTATCATCAACAGATACAAATAGTTTTAAAAATATGATGGTAAAAAACTTAAATGATTATGAGATCACGGGCGGTGTTGAAGTTTCTGATATTTTGGAGGATCAAAGTGAATTTAAACTTTTGTATAATCCGGAACATCCGGATGCTGATGAAAATGGATATGTAAAAATGCCTAATGTGGACTCGTTGAAAGAAACAGTTGACATGATGGAGGCTTACAGAGCATACCAAGCAAATGTAACTGCCTTAAACACAACAAAACAAATGGCAGTTAAAGCTTTAGAAATAGGGAGGTAGATATGTTTATAAGACCTATACAGCCAATAATAGGAATAGATAAAATAAATGAGACAAGTAAAATTAGTGGTACGAATGAAAAAAACAGTGAAATTTCTTTTAAATCAGTTTTTAATGATGCTTTAGATAATTACATAGATGCTGAAAGCAAAGTAGATGAAGATATCTACAAACTGTCAGTTGGAGAAAGCGATGATGTACATAATTTAATGATAAATACTCAAAAGGCAGAATTGTCATTGGACTTGGTTATTCAACTTAGAAATAAAGCTTTAGATGCTTATAATGAAATAATGCGTATGGGTGTTTAGTTATATAAACTCGCATATAGTTTAGGAGTTGCTAATGGCAGATCAAATTAAAAATGTTGTCAAAAGTGTAAAAGACTTTTGGAATAAATTAAGCAGCAAGAGCAGGAAACTTATAATTGGCGGATTAGTAAGCGTAATTATTGTATCGTTAATAATTACGTTGTTTTTAAATAATAAAGATTATGTGGTGTTGTTCAGCAATATAGAAGAAGAAGAAACAGTTGAAGTAATGCAGCAACTGCAAGAAAACAATGTAGACTACAAATATGAAAATGATGGGACCATACTCATACCTGAAGAGCAGGAAAGTACATTAAGAATGCAGTTGGCTCAAACAGGCCATCCCAGAACAGGAACAAACTACGATGTATTTACTGAGAATATAGATTTCATGACAACTGACTATGAGAAAAGACAATATGAAGTTTACCAATTACAAGAAAGATTACAAGGTTCTATCGAAACTATAGATGGTGTAGATGAAGCTATTGTAACAATTAATGTTCCGGAAGAAAAAGACTTTGCTTGGGAAACTGACAAAAAAGAATCTTCTGCATCAGTAAAAGTAAATCTTGTTGACGGGAAATCTTTAACTGCTTCTCAAACAAACGGCATAATGCAGCTGGTAATTAAAAGTGTAGAAGGTCTAAAAGAAGAGAATGTTGCAATAGTAGATACTGATGGAAACAGTTTGACAGTTAGCAGTGAAATGCAGCAAACAAATTCAATTAAATTAAAATTAGAAATAGAAAAAGAATTTGAAAAAGAAACTGAAAAAAGCGTAACAGAATTTCTATCTAAAATTTATGGCGAAGAAAATGTACAAGTATCAGCAAAATGCACTATTAATTTTGACAAGAAAATAAGCGAAATGTTGCAATACTTACCAGATGAAGAAACAAATCTTGGAGTACCAAGTGATACTCAAACTGAAAAAGAAATAACGGGGCCAGGCGAAACTGTGGGGGGGGTTGCCGGTTCTGAAACAAATGCTGAAGTGCCAACATATCCTGGCGTTGTAATTGAAGGAGACAATATTTATTATAAAGATTCTAACACTATTAATTACCTGGTTAGTCAGCTGAAAGAGCAAATAGAACATAATCCGGGAGAAATAGAACAATTAACAGTGGCTGCGGTAATTAACAAAGCCAGTATTAGGGAAGAAGAATTAGCTGAAGTTAAGGAACTGATAGCTTTTTCAGCAGGGGTCAGCGTAGAAGACGTTTCACTGCACAATATGTTGTTTTATGATCCGGATGCACCAACAGTACCTGTAATTTCCACAGATCCTGATGTAGAAGGGGCGATTACAATTAAAGAAATATTAATATATGGTGGCATTGCTTTAGCAGTATTAGCAGTATTAATTTTCATAATAAGTATTATTTTAAAGAAAAGGCGAAAGAAAAAAGAAGCTGAAAAAATAGACCAAAAAAATTTAGAAGCAGCAGCAACTGGCGATTTCTCTTGGGCTGATATACAAGATAAAATAAAAGTTCAAGAAACGCAAGAACAAGCAATTAAAAAACAATTGAAGGAATTCACTACAACAAATCCGGAAATTGCAGCTCAGCTTATTAGAACGTGGATTAAGGGGGAAGATGAATAGTATGTCAGAAACTAAATTAACCGGAAAACAAAAAGCTGCTGCTATAATTATTTCTCTTGGAGCTGATGATGCATCAAAAATATATAAGTTTCTTAAAGAAGATGAAATTGAACAGCTTACATATGAAATTTCCGGACTGCAGCATTTGAGCCCTCAAACAATGGAAAATACTCTGAAAGATTTTTATGATTTGTGTCTTACACAAAAAGTAATAACTGAAGGTGGGTTTGAATATGCAAAAAGTGTATTAGAAAAAGCCTTTGGAGCCCAGATAGCAACAAGCCTATTGGAAAGAGTTACAAAGACATTAAGATCTAAATCATTTGAATTTGTTAGAAAAGCAGATTACAAAAATCTTTTGACTATAATACAAAACGAACATCCTCAGACCATAGCCCTAATATTGTCCTATGCAAGAGCAGATCAGGCATCATCTGTAATTGCAGAACTTCCAAAGGAAAAAAGAATAGATGTAGTTGAAAGAATTGCTAAGATGGACCGTACATCACCGGAAATAGTAAGACATGTTGAACAGGAATTAGAAAAGAAATTTAATTCTATTGTATCCGTTGATTTTACAGAAATAGGCGGAGTAAACTACGTTGCTGATGTAATGAACAACATGGACAGAAGCAATGAAAAATATATATTTGATGAACTTAATAAAAAGGATGTTAAACTTGCTGATGAAATCAGAAAGAGAATGTTTGTATTTGAAGATATTGTTACAATGGATTCATTAGGAATTCAAAGATTTCTCCGTGAAGTTGACAGTAAGGATCTGGTATTTGCTATTAAAGGATCAAATAAGGAAGTTGCAGATGTATTATTTAGCAATATGTCAACAAAAATGGCTGATACAATTAAATCAGAGCTTGAATATACTCATAATGTAAGATTAAGGGACGTAGAAGAAGCTCAGCAAAGAATAGTATCTGTAATCAGGCGTTTGGAAGAAGAAGGAGAACTATTCATAGCTAAAGGCGGAAAGGATGATATTATTGTCTAATATAATTAAAGCTGAATATGTAATTTTTGATGACATAAATAGAAATCACATAAATAAAGCCCAACAAGCAGAGTCAAAAACAATTAATACACCAAAAGAAGACTTGTATGAAATATATAATCAAAGAGAAATAATTTTAAAAGAAGCAAATGAAGAAGCTTTGAAAATCATAAATGTCGCAAAAAGAAATGCTCAAACTGAAATAGCTGAATTAAAAAAAAGAGGCTATGAAGAAGGATATAATGCAGGTATGGAAATTGGCAAAAACAAAGGTTATGCAGAAGGATATGAATTAGGCAAGTTAAAAACCACAGAAGAACTTAATGAGCAAAACAAGGTTAAAGTCGAAGAAATAGAAAATATGTTAGAAGAAATAGAAAATAAAAAAGAATCCATTATTTTAAAACATGAAAATGGATTAGGAAAATTAGCAATTGATATTGCAGAAAAAATAATCAGAAATGAAATTAAATTAAAAGATAATGTAGTATCTGGAATAATTGAAAGTGTTATTAAAGATTATAGAAATGAACAATGGATACAGATTTACATTTCAAGCAAAGATAATGTAAAAACAATTAAAGCAGATAAAGATTTAATAAGCAGCCTTAACAAAATATCAAATGATGTAAAAATAGAAGAGACAGAATCATTAGAAGAAGGCAGTGTCATTATAGAAACACCAGAAGGAATTGTAGACGCAAGTATTGTTACACAGCTAAATAATCTTAAAGAAATGGTACTTAATAAAAATGGGATTTGATGCGAAACTAAAAAAAATTCAAGATACTCTTGCAAAGGAAGATTTCTACACATATATAGGAAAAGTGAAAAGAATATCAGGAATGATGATTGAAGCAACAGGGAGCAAGTATAAAATTGGCGAAGTGTGTGAAATCAGTACAGACACAGCGGGTAAAAAAGTACGTGCCGAAGTTGTTGGGTTTAATGATGGAAGAGTCTTGCTAATGCCTTATGAAGACATTAAAGGTATAGGACTTGGAAACTCTGTAATATCTACAAAAAATAAATTAAAAATACCGGTTGGAGATTTTTTAATAGGAAGAATAGTTGATGCAACAGGACAACCTATTGATGACGGTGAAGAATTTGACTGTGATAATTACTGCTATGTAGACAATGAGTATATTAATCCATTGTCCAGACCAAGAATAGACTCAAGCTTAAGTTTTGGAGTAAAAGCCATAGACGGGCTGTTGACAATAGGCAAAGGACAGCGTATGGGCATATTTGCAGGAAGCGGTGTAGGAAAAAGCACATTGCTTGGAATGGTTGCAAAAAATGTTAAAGCAGATATAAATGTTATTGCATTGGTTGGTGAAAGAGGAAGAGAAGTAAGAGAATTCATTGACAAAGATTTAGGCGAAGAAGGTTTAAAAAGGTCTATTTTAGTAATAGCAACATCAGATCAACCGGATATGCTCAGAGTTAAATGTGCGCTTGTTGCAACGACAATAGCTGAATATTTCAAAGATCAGGGAAAAGATGTGCTCCTTATGATGGATTCCCTAACGCGTTGTGCAATGGCACAAAGGGAAATAGGTCTTGCCACCGGTGAACCTCCTGTAGCAAGGGGATATACACCATCAA
>JBASLQ010000308.1:0-13158 GCA_049656425.1 Sedimentibacter sp. | reverse complement strand
GGCATTCTTCGATTAATTTACTCCACTTTTGAATATTAATCTCATCAGTTAATTGTTTTACTCGCATATATTATTCTCCTTGCTTATTAAGGTTATATTTTGTTCAAAAAGTTTAATTAGAGTTTTTAAAGTTTTTAAACTTAGTTTAAAAACTCTAAAAAGTTCAACCTAACTTTTTAATCCTTTTGGAGAATTATATCATTTTAAATTTATATTAAAAGGTACCGGTAGATTTGACGCTTACCATTGACATTGGAGTAACAAACTATATATGCTTTTTTAATTAATACCAGTATAATAGTGCATATAAAAAAGGCAGACTCAAAATAACATGATTTCGTTATTGTGAGTCTGCCTATTTTTTAATATTGAATTTTATTTTGGAATATGAATTGCATTTCCATAAACAGCATGGGCTGCTTCCTGAAGTGATTCTCCAACCGTCGGATGCGCATGGATAGTTGAAATAATTTCATCAATGGTTGCTTCTAAGCGTATGGCAAGAGCACCTTCAACTATTAAATCCGTTGCTCTTGGACCTGCCATATGAAGCCCCAGCACTTCCCCTGTAGCGGCATCTGCTATGTATTTTACAATTCCGTCAGTATCTCCTTCTATCATTGCTTTTCCATTTATATACATTGGGAATACTCCAACTTTTATACTATATCCTTTTGCCTTAGCCTGTTCTTCTGTCAGACCTACACCAGCAAGCTCCGGTCTGGTATAAACGCAATATGGTATTGTTTTAAAATCCACGTGTGGTTTTTTGTTCATTATTGATTCAACAGCAACAGTTCCTTCTGCTGATGCAACATGAGCGAGCATTACACCACCGTTACAATCCCCTATGGCATAAATATTGTCTATGTTTGTCTGCATATTTTTATTCACAACAATAGCGTTTCTTTCAGTTTTTACTCCCACATTTTCTAATCCCATGTTATCAGTAACCGGTTTTCTGCCTATGGATAACAGCACTTTTTCAGCTGCAAATGATTTGTCGCCTGTTTGTGATGATGTATTTACTGAAAGACCTTCTGAAGATTCAGAAATTGAAACTACCTTTGTGTCTGTATAAATTTCAACACCATTTTTAATAAATTTATCTTTTAATGGCTGGACTATATCCTTGTCCATATTAGCAACAATATTCGGAAGCATTTCTATAATTGTAACTTTACACCCTAATGCACTGTAAACAGCAGCAAATTCTGCTCCTATAACACCTCCGCCTATTATAACCAAACTTTTTGGCACTTCCTCCAATGAAAGTGCTTCATCGCTTGTTATAACTCCAGGTAGATTAACTCCCGGCAAAGGAATTATTACTGGTTTTGAACCTGTTGCAATTATGGCATAATCAAAATCAACGGTAGTTTCTGACCCATCAGAAACTTTAACTGCAATTTGATTATTGTTTATAAAACTTCCCATGCCCATTATTTTTTTTACTTTATTGTTTTTTAATAGTCCATCAACCCCACCTACAAGTTTACGGACTACTTTTTCTTTTCTTTTTTGAAGCTGTTTCCAGTTTATTTCAACATTTGAAACACTTATTCCAATTTCTTTGTACTCATTATTTATTACTTCAAGTTGTTCTGTTGTATGAAGCAAAACTTTTGTAGGAATGCATCCTTTGTTTAAGCAAGTGCCCCCTATGTGCTCTTTTTCTATCAATGTTACATCTGCACCCAGTTGAGCTGCTCTTATGGCTGCTACATATCCACCTGGTCCTCCGCCTATAATAGCTATTTTCATGTCTTCCCTCCTTACAGTAAAAGAAGTCCCGGCTTCTCTATATATTCCTTTAACTTAGCCAAAAATTCTGCAGCTACAGCTCCGTCTACAACTCTGTGGTCTGCTGTCAGGCTTAAATTCATCATCGGCTTGATTTTTAATTCTCCATTTATTACTTTAGCTTCTTCGTTAATTGCATTTATTCCGAGTATTGCAACTTCAGGCTGATTTATTATTGGTGTAAATGATTCAATGCCGTACATTCCAATATTACTTATTGTAAATGTTCCTCCTGAAAGTTCGTCTGGAATTAATTCATTATTTTTTGCTTTTTGTCCAAAACTTTTTATTTCATTGGAAATATCTTTCAATCCTTTGATATTTGCATATTTTACAACCGGTACTAAAAGTCCGTCTGGAAGAGCAACTGCAACACCCATGTTCACGTAATTTCTTGTTATGATTTCATTGCCGTCTAGTGAACTGTTTAAAAGAGGATATTCAAGCAATACTTTAGACACTATTTTTACTAAAATATCAGTATATGAAACTTTTATTGTTTCTTTAAGATCTTCTCTTAATTGTTTCATGGCGCTTGTGTCAACTTTTATATTGAAGTTTACTGATGGAGAAGTCTGAACACTTTCCAGCATTCGCTTAGCAATTATTTTTCTCATTGTAGTCATTGGTTTTCTGTATTCCTGAGGAGCTGCATATTTATTAAGTTCTTCGCTGAGCTTGAATTTTATAACATCGTCCTTCATAATACGTGTTTCTTTTTCTATTTTGTTGGTATCTACATTTAATTGGTCTGCTACTACAGCTGCTGCAGGTGAAACTTTCTTTTGTTCTTTCAATTTATCTGCAAAATTTCTTATATCATTTTCAGTTATAGATCCATCCGGTCCGGTGCCTGTTACTAAAGAGACATCAACATTTAATTCTTGAGCAATTTTCTTGGCTCTTGGCGATATTTTTATTCTGCCACCATTACCTGTAGCTGCAACAACCTGAACTTGAATTTTTTCTTCTTTTTGTTCAACAGCTGCAGGTTCATCTTTCTTTCCCGCCTTATTTAAAAGGTCAGTTATATCTTCATCTGCATCTCCTATTATTGCAACAGGTTCAAGCACTTTAGCAGTACTGTCGGAAACTAATATTTTTCTCAGTACTCCTGATGTCTTTGCTTCATATGCATTTGTAAGTTTATCTGTTTCAACTTCAAAAAGTGTATCTCCCTTATTTACTTTATCACCTTCGGATTTTTTCCAGTTTGTCAAAAATCCTTCCGTCATGGTTAATCCCATTTTAGGCATTACGATAAATTCTGCCATATTGATACCTCCCTAATATGTTTATCTTGAAATAATTCATATGGATATCCATATGAATCAAGTATAATTCTATGCAAGAAAAAATCCATTTTGTTGTGCAATTTCCAATACTTTTACAACATCTACATGGTATGGTCCATTTCTGGATATTTTAAAAATAAAACTTTGGTTTTTTGAAAACTCTATTTCTCTTTCACCATCAAGTGCTATGGTCCCTCTTGATTTTGTAATATATTCAAATTCATCACTAAAGCCCAAAATAATAGGCTCATCTATGAAAATTTTATTCACAACCCCTGCCGCCATTGGTGCTATAACTGATGCTCCATCTGTATTGACATTAATATATGCTCCAAAATCATCTTTAGGCATTATAATCTTTTTACATCCCAGAACAGACGAAAAACCTATTGAAGCCGGATGGCTCCTTGTAACAAATATTTTCTCAATACTGTCCATATCCCATATTGCTCTTGAGCCAACAAAAACATCCTTGGATATAACTGCATCAATCAAAGCAATATCTCTTAATTGATTATCCGTGTAAATTTCAATTCTCTTATCTTTTTTTGCATAAATATTTTTGTCAAAGCGGTTTGATGCAACTGCTGCAGCTGCCATTCCTGCTATAGTTCCCTCTAACATCACAGGATAAACATTGTTCGTACCCGTTGATATTGTAACGAGGGGTGTATTTTTCACTGATTTGGCAACAGCTCTGTTTGTTCCGTCTCCGCCTAAAGTAACTATACATCCTATATCATCATTATTTTCCATAAATTCAGCTGCTTTTAACGTATCTTCCATACCGTCAAAATACATCATATTTATTACATTTATTTCACACTTTAATTCATTGCAAATGTTAAGTTTATCTTCAACTCTGTATCCCATATTGTATGAGTCCGGCATCATGTATACTTTATCTACACCAAGTGCCTGAGCTCCGAGAACAATTCTTTCCACTATATTTATTTTTTCATTGTTGTCTATAACAGTGGCATGTGATACAAGCCTTCTTATATCTTTTCCAGAAGCAGGATTAGCTATTATTCCAATTGAAGCCATCTTACACCTCCTTTTATGCTAGTCGCAGCATCAATAATTATTATTAATGCTGCGCTAATATTGATAGTATTATTTAATTTGCAATTTAACTAAACAAAGATTTAACTGCAACAACAATATCTTGTGCATTAGGAAGAATGTAACTTTCCAGACCTGAAGCAAATGCTATAGGTGTATTTAAAGCACCAACTCTTTTAATTGGAGCATCACATTCAAAGAAGCATTCTTCAGCAATTACAGAAGCTATCTCTCCTGTAAAAGCACCTCTCTTAGCTTCTTCACTGACTATTACTACTTTATGTGTTTTTTCCAATGATTTGAATATTGTTTGTTTGTCAAGAGGGAATAATGTTCTGATATCTATAACTTCAGCATTAATACCATCTTTGGCCAATGTTTCTGCAGCGCTTAAAGAATCAAGCACCTGACGGCCATAGGTAACTATGGTAACATCTGTTCCTTCTTTTGCAACAGTTGCTTTTCCAAAAGGAATTGGTTTAACTTCATCTTCAACATCACTTTTTATAGAGTATAAAATTTTATTCTCTATAAATACAACTGGATTATCATCATCTATTGCAGTAAGCATAAGTCCAAATGCATCTTGTGCATTTGAAGGATATACAACTTTAAGTCCAGGCACATGGGCAACCCAAGCTTCAAGAGATTGAGAGTGCTGAGCTGCAGCACCTGCACCACCTCCGGCCGCAACACGCACCACCATTGGAAGATTAATTTTTCCGCCGGACATATATCTCAATTTTGCAGCCTGGTTTACAAGCTGATCCATTCCTAGTGTAAAAAAGTCAATAAACATCAGCTCTGCAATGGGTCTTAATCCGCATGCTGCAGAACCTACGGCTGCTCCTATGATTACTCCCTCGGAAATAGGTGTATCTCTTACTCTCATATCTCCAAACTCATTAAACATTCCGGCTGAAACACCAAAACATCCTCCAAATTTACCTACATCTTCTCCAAAAAGAATAACATCTGGATTTTGGCGCATTCTAGTGCTCATACCTTCTTTTATACCTTCAGCATATGTCATTTTTCTCATCTTACTCTTCCCTCCTCAACTATGTCAGAATAAACATCTTCTAGAGCTGATTCCAAGGCCGGCACATTGCTCTTGTCTGCAAATTCATTTGCATCGTCAACCATTTGGTCAACATCAGCATTCATCTTTTTGATTTCTTCCTCTGTCATAATTTCATTTTCTTGCAAATATTTTTCAACTCTTGGTATAGGATCTTTCTTTATCCAAGCTTCTAATTCTCCGGCAGGTCTGTAAACTGTAGGGTCACCTTCAAAATGGCCTCTCCACCTGTAAGTTTTGCATTCAATTAATGTTGGTCCTTGTCCTTTTCTGGCTTTTGATACTGCTTCACCAACAGCTTCGTAGACTGCAAACACATCATTTCCGTCTATGGTTACACCAGGCATGTTATATGCAGAAGCTCTGACAGAAACATCTGTAATAGCTTGATGCCTTGCCTGACTTACAGAAATTCCATATCCGTTATTTTCACAAACAAAAATTACTGGAAGTTTCCATACGCTTGCTAAATTCAATGCTTCATGGAATGTACTCTGATTTGTGGAAGCATCACCGAAAAAGCATACGCAAACTTGATCTGTTCCTTTATATTGAATTGCAAGACCCGATCCTACAGCAATATCGTGGCCTGCTCCAACTATACCGTTTGCTCCTAAAATACCCTTTGTAGCATCTGCAATATGCATTGAACCGCCTTTACCTTTGCAATACCCTGTTTCTTTGCCAAAGAGTTCAGCCATCATGAACTTTAATTCTCCACCTTTGGCAATAATGTGACCATGACCTCTGTGAGTGCTTGTGATATAGTCATCACTCCTCAAATTGGCACAAGCTCCGGTAGCAACAGCTTCTTCCCCTATATACAGGTGAACGAAACCGGGGATTTTGCCCTCAGCAAACTTATCCATTGCTCTTGTTTCAAATTTACGAATTTTTAACATTGTTAAATACATGTCCTTCAATTGTTCGTTAGATATTTTCAAAATATTACCTCCCATCATTATTTGATTTCTACTTTAACGCTTGCTATTGCTGTTTCAATTGAATCATCTTTATCTCCGAATTTAGAAAACTTCATCGCCGCTTTTATTGCCTAGTCCCGGATGAACATCAAATCTAACAACTCCTACAACACCTTTACCCTTTACTGCTTCACTGATTAAATATGTTCCTTTGTGTCCAAAACCTCCGCATAACTCAAAGGCTGTCACTCCTTCCTCAGCAAGTTTTTTAGCAACTTGCTCAGCACTTTCATAAGAATTTACACCAACCGTAGTTAAAATTACTTCTCCAGTGTCAATAACTGACTTATGTACAGAAGAATCTGCATTTGGAGCTATGAAAATAAATGCACCTTTTAAAGGCATAAACTTTTCTCCTTTCTCTTTGATTATTGTTTATATTATATAAAGCATTTTTCGTGCCAAGTTATACAAAACATATAAAAAGTAATATAATGTTGAAATTTAAGCATTTATTAAATAGTTTCAATTTGACTTATTGCTAAATCTGCAATAAAAAAATCTCAACATGAGACTCAAGTCTCATATTGAGATTTTTTATTTAAGATTGTCTATTTTATCAATTTGGAAAAAAAATATCAGTCTCAATTTGAGACAACAAATGAGACCTGATATATGTTATGATATTTTTGCAATATTATTTAAATCAATAGAATAAATTTTTATTTTTCTGTAAATTGTAGCTTTGCTTATATTCAAATCTTTAGCTGCTTTCAAAACATTTCCCTTATTGGCTGAAAGTGCTTGTTCTATGCTGTCTTTTTCTATATCTCTTAAATTAAATGTGCAACTGGCTTTTTCTGAATCTTCTTTTATTTCTTCATTGCCCTTAGGGAAAACAACATTGTTTATTAATTCTTTATCTGACATATAGTATGCTCTTTGAATTATGTTTCTTAATTCCCTTACGTTGCCTGTCCATTGGTGATTTATAAGGATTTGCTCAAAATCTGCACTGAACTTCTTATCAATACCATCATTTTCTGCATTAAGACCTTTTAAAAAGTATCTGGCAAGTTCAATTATATCATCTTTTCTTTTTCTTAATGGCGGTATTCTTAAATTAATAACATTAAGTCTAAAATAAAGATCCTGCCTAAATGACCCTTTTGATACTTCATCTATTAAATTTCTGTTTGTAGCAGATATAACTCTTACATCTAAATCCCTTTCATAAGTACCGCCAATACGAACAATTCTATTGTTGTCAAGAACCCTTAAAAGCTTAGGCTGCACTTCAAGAGGGATTTCTCCTATTTCATCTAAGAAAATAGTTCCTCCGTTGGCTAATTCAAACTTTCCCGGTCTTCCTCCTTTAACTGCTCCTGTAAATGAACCCCTTTCATATCCAAAAAGTTCGCTTTCAAAAAGTTCTTTAGGAATTGCAGAACAATTAATTGCAATAAATGGCCCGTCGCTTCTGTTGCTTTCATTGTGAATTGACTGAGCGTACAATTCCTTGCCTGTGCCGCTTTCTCCTTCAATTAAAACCGAACAATTAGTTTTGGAAATTTTTTTAGCAGTATTAATAAGTTCATTCATTCTGTTATCTGTAGTTATAATACTGTCGAAAGTATAGTTTGCTTTGAAACCTGCTAATTTGCTTACTTCCTTTCTCACTTGTTTAGCCTCTCTCATTACAAGAACAGCACCGGTCACTTCATCTCCCACTATAATAGGAGAAATATTTAAAGAACATTCAATTTTCTTATTGTCTATAAAAATAGTAATATCTGAAAAATTCATTTTGTTTTTATTAACAAAAATATTGTTTTCAATATCTATGCCTCTAAATAATTTGCTTATTTCAATATTTAAAATATCCTTTTCCTCCATATGAAAAAGATCCCGTATCATATTGTTTATTCTCATTACTTTTAAATTATTGTCAATAATCATTATGCCACTTAATATTGCATCAAATGTTGTATCCATAAGATTGTATGATTCTGCAATAATAAGCTGTTTTTCAATGCAATTGGCACTTGATACTGCTATGGCGTATGTATGTGCCTGAACATCCTCTGCCCGTCCGGAAATATCAAAAGAGCCTATTATTTCGCCTTTGCTGTTGTGTATTGGTGCTGCAGAGCAAGTCCATTGGTGATGATACTCGCAATAATGTTCAGGTCCTATAACCTGTATAGGCATATCATCTGCCAGACATGTGCCTATTGCATTTGTTCCGACACTTTTTTCATCCCAAAGAGAACCCCTTACGAAATTTAAATTGCTATGAAAATCCTTAATATCATTATTTATTATTAAGTCGATTATAATTCCTTTTTCGTCAGTTAAAACCACACTGTAATTTGTGTTTTTCACCATTTCAAAAACGTTTTCCATTATAGGTCTTGAAAGTGATATCAATTCTCTTTTCTTAGATATGCTTTCCTCAAGCACAGCATCAGCAACTTCTGTTCCTTTGCCTGACATATAATCGACACCCATTTTTCTGCATCTTTGCCATGAATTTAATATATCTGCTCTCACATCATTTGATGCAACATTTGTATCAACATATACTTTCCATCTGTTCTTAAGATTATTAAACACTATATCAACTCCTTAATATTATCTAATAATGTTTCTTCTAGTTAAAGGAATTATGATGCATAATAATATCATAATTTAAGCTTTCATGCAATGCTTTAAAATCGATAATATACTATGACTATGATATTCGCCCTGATGAGTTCCCCATGTCGTACAATAAGCTCCAGTTCATAGAAGAAGTATTATTTTTACTTTTTACTACTCCAACAAGCACTTCATCAGAGCTGTTTTCATTTTCAAAGTAATGTATAAGCATAAGCTTGAGTGCATCTACAAATCTATAATTTAAAACTTCATTTTTAGATATCCAATGCAAAGTTCCTTCGTCATTTTCAACAACTTCTCTTGATTTAGAACGACCGAAATAAACAAAATTTATTACTGTCTCATTGTTGCTTCTTCTCATAAGAACATATTTAAGCTTTAAGTCTTCTATTTCATTTTCATTTAAACCTGTTTCTTCACAAATTTCCCTCAAGCAAGCGGTTCTTGGATTATTAAGTTCTTCCTGTTCAAGATGACCTCCAACTCCATACCAAAAGCTTGGCATTAAATCATTTTCTTTAGCCCTTTCCATCAATAAAAAATCATCGCCATTCATTAAAAAAGCTGTTGCTACATTCCTAAATACTAACATATTATCATCCTCTTCTAAATTTATGCTCTTGCAAATTAATCATTTGCCAATTATAGTATAGCCCTATTTTTAAGAAGACGCAACTTGAGAGTTGTAATATATATTTTTTATGTAGTTTTATTTTTTCTATAGGTAAAGCTGCTGGAAACCCAACAGCTTTCATTCTTAATATTTAATAAATCAGTTGTTTTATTTTTATATGCTTCTCAATGCATCAATAGGATTGAGCCTGCTTGCTTTTCGCGCTGGGGCAGAACCGAAAATTATGCCTACTGCAGCCGAGAATCCGAATCCTAATGCAACTGCAGATGCTGAAAGCAGCAAATCAATTCCAATTAATTGCGATGCAATAAATGATATTAACGCACCCAGAACAATTCCAATAATTCCGCCTAACACTGACAGAAAAATAGCTTCTATCATAAACTGCTGCTGTATGCTTTTTGGTTCAGCTCCAAGAGCTTTTCTTAGTCCAATTTCAACAGTTCTTTCAGTAACCGATATAAGCATCATATTCATAATACCTATGCCTCCTACAATCAAAGATATTGATGCAATTCCTACAAGCATACCCTTCATCATATTTTGTGTTGTTTTCATTACATCAAGCAAACTGTCCATTTCTATTAATGTATAGCTGTCATCTTTATAGTTGTATGCAGCATTTAAAACATTTTTTACAGAAGCAGTAATTACTTCCTTATCAGCAGATGCATCCATATATAATTCTAATGACACTATATTTTTCACACCTAAAATGTTCATTAAATTTGTATATGGCACCATAATGCTTACTTTATCTCCTGAAAGCATTGCTGTAACAGCTACTGCATTGTCAGATTCGCCTAATACTCCTATAATTGTGTATTCAATTCCATTAATATCTATACTCTCTCCCACAGGGGTTTCACCTAAAAACAATTCTCTTTCAAAATCAGAACTAATAACACATACTCTGTTCTTGCTTTCAACATCAAGTACATTAATTCCTCTTCCTCTTATAATTAAATCGGAATTCTTTTTAAAATACACATCATTTTTACCTTGTATTACTATATCCTCTTTAATTATGCCATCATTCCATATATCAATTTCTGTTGATACATTAGGTCCCATGCCGGTTATTCCGCCAATGTTTAACAGTTCATCCATGTCTTTGTCCGATAATCCGCTTTTTAAGGGAGTTCCTGTAGCCTGTATCATCAACGTGTTTGCACCTAAAGTATCAAACTGCTCATTAACTTTATCAATAACACCTTGAACTATTGTAATTAATGCAATTATAGCAGCAACACCAATTACAATCCCAAGTATAGTCAGGAATGACCTCATTTTGTTGTGAATTATATTTTTCCATGACATTATTATACTTTCTTTAAGCATCGGCACTCACCCCCTCAGATAAATTGCCATCCAATATTTTTACTATTCTGTCAGCATTTTCAGCAATTTTAACATCGTGAGTTATCATGATTATTGTACGGCCTTCACTATGAATTTTCTTAAATAATTCCATAACCTGAATTCCTGTCTTTTGGTCAAGGGCACCCGTCGGTTCATCAGCAAGCAAAATGGTAGGCTCAGTAACCAGTGCTCTGGCTATTGCCACACGCTGCTGCTGACCACCTGACAATTGATTGGGAAAATGTTTCATTTTATCTCCAAGTCCAACTTTTTTCAGTATTTCCTCAGCCTTGATTTTTCTCTCATGAGATGGAAGTTTAGAATATATAAGAGGCAATTCCACATTTTCAATGGCATTTAATCTTGACAGCAATTGAAATGACTGAAATATAAATCCTATTTCCTTATTACGTATCCTTGCCAGCTCAACTTCATCCATTTCGCTTACATTATGTCCTGATAAAATATATTCTCCACTTGTTTGACTGTCCAGGCATCCAATAATATTCATCATAGTTGATTTTCCTGAACCTGAAGGTCCTAATATAGAAACAAACTCATTTTCACACACAGTAAGGTTAACATGTTTTAAAATCATCTGTTCTTCCTCACCCATTTGATATACTTTAACTATATCTCGCATAACAAGTATTTCTTTTCCCATTTTTATTCACCGCCTGTTGTCATCATCGCAAATGGATCAACCATTGTTTGTCTTGGCACCTGAACCACATCACCTTCATTTAATCCTTCTGTTATTTGAACAGAGCTTCCGTCATTTACACCTACAGTTACAGATTTTTTAGTAACTACTCCTTGTTCATTTAAATATAATACATAAGGGTTGTTTAAATCATCAAATTGCAGTGCTCTCATGGAAATAGTCACAGCACCTGTAACACTTTGATTTAATACGTTTACTTCAACAGACATTCCTGCATACATTTCAGGACTTTCTTCAATATCTGCTTCTACATTGTAATAAGATATTGTATTTAATGAAGAAGCACCAATAGAATCGTTAGTAATGTTTTTTGCAACTTTAGAAATTTGTCCTTTAAATTCTTTATCAATTGCTTCAACTCTTACTATTACGTCTTTACCTTCTGAAACTGAACTTAAATCATATTCATCCACTTTTACAACAGCTTTTAGAATATTGTAATTAGCAATATCCATTATAGGAGATCCTGTCATCAAGGTAGTATTTTCATCGGCATAAATTTCTGTAATTTCTCCGCTTATATCTGCTTTTACTTCTGATTTTCCCATTTGATTTGCAACTGCATCATATGATGCCTGAGCTTGTTTAAGCTGTGCCAGTGCTGAATCAATTGCAACATTTATCTGGTTGTCTTTTGTTAAATTGTAGTTGTTCAAAGCTGTTTCATATTGTTTTTTTGCTAAATCATGCTGTGACTGAGACTGGTCTAAACTTTGCTGTGATATTCCGCCTTCATTGAATAAAGCAGTAACTCTGCCTAAATTTTTCACTGCATCATCATAGGAAAGTTTTGCAGTTGATACTGCACTTTCTAATTGTATTAATTGTTGCTGAGCCTGTCCGTTTTTAGCATTATCATAATTGATTTGTGCTATTTCAACACCTGCGGCAGCCTGTTGAAGGCTTGCATCATTGTCACTTTGATCAACTGCATACAAAACATCTCCAACATTTACAATATCTCCTTCTTTAACTCGAAATTCTTTTATTTTAAGAACTTTATCAGCGACTAAATTTTTCTCATCGTCTGGTTCTATATTTCCGCTAAAGCTGTAATATGTGATAATATCTCCTGATTTTGCTGTTTCTTCTTCATATGAAGATGCTTCTGCCTTAGGCTTATTTACAAACAGCAATATAGCTATGACAGCTGCGCATGTTACAAAAATTATTGCAGTTTTTCTTTTTGTCTTCTTTTTTGTTATCATTATTTATGTCCTCGACTTTCTATTTGAACGCTACAATTAAAAATGGATAGATTAATGTTAATTGTAGTAAGTGCACAAGCAAATATTGTATCATGTCATCCTTAAGAAAACATTAAAAATTATAATGAAAAGTATCCTTTAAAACACAAATTGGATACTAATATTTATTTTGGAATATTTTGTAACATTTAGGTAATACTAAAAATAAAAAGGAGAAAGTTATGAAAGGAATAATTTTTGTTGTTGTTTTATTATTAATAGTATCTTTAATTGGATTTTCTACAAATCCTTCTGATGAGGATTTTAAAGAGTGGTTTAAGACTCAAAGCTATGAAGATGTTGAGGTGTCAACTGAAATAGAGAAAACCATTGTTGGATTTGTTTCAGGTATAGCAGCCGACA
>JBASLQ010000307.1:0-13970 GCA_049656425.1 Sedimentibacter sp. | reverse complement strand
GAGCAGAAGCTTGTGATGCATTAGCTAAATTTGTAGTTAAAGATATTGTAGTGCCAGAACCATCTCAGGGAGGCGGCAGTGAAGTTACTGAAGAAGAATTGAGCGAAACTATGGATACAGTAATAAGAAGATTGGAAATAGGAGTTGTTCCTGAGCTTTCAACAGATGCTCAAAAGGATATAGTCAATGATATCATAACTAACATGGAAAACTACCAATCAGATAGCGATTATGATTACGAGTCGTCCGCTGAAGCAGCATATGATAAATATCAAAAAATGACAGAGGGAGAACAAGAAGAGCTTAAGGATTTAATAAAATTAAAAAATACTACAGGTGATTTAATTGAGCTGAAAGATTTCTTTTTTCCGGATGTAGATATTCAGTGACAATTTGAGCAAAAACAGACAAACAGCGAAAACAGGGACGGTTCTTTTTGATTGAAAATTCTCTTCAATCAAAAAGAACCGTCCCTGGAATCCCTGGAATCTCGGACAAAAACGTAAGGATTAACTATGAAAAGAATTAGAAAAGTACTGATTACATTATTAATAATAATTGCTGCAGCGGCAGGCATACTGTTATATGTTCAATATGACAATATTACAGCTCTCATCCATGGACTTAGCGCATCTTCTGAAGATTTGGCGACAGAGATGGATGACAACAGGGAAAAATTAAAAACTGAAGTTGAAAAGTACACATCCGGAACAATAAATGACATGACTGCAGAAGATGAAGAGAAACTTTTGAGCGGCGAAATTACAATTGAAGATGTGGCAGAAAAATATAATCTTCCATTGGAGTACATGACTTATGAAGATATTGATGCTATAAAGAGTACCGGCAACAATTCAAGTACTTCAACAACCACTGCTCCAGGCACTTCTGCTGTTGATGCTTCAGTCAATACGAAAGCAATTGATGCTGCAATTAGTGACGGAGTCAGCAAGATGTATGCCCTCAAGGCAAAATACGTCAACAAGCTGGGTGAACTGGAAAGAGAAGTAATCAAAGAATATACCAGCATTCCCAAGGAAAAGCAGAACGAAGACAGCAAGTATTCCATAGTTATGGGCAATGTAAATTATGTGGCCGAACTGGAACAAAAGTGCGATAGTGAAGTTGCAAAAGTTCTTTCTACTTTAGAGACAGAACTGAAAAAATTAAAGGGTGATACTGAAATTATTCAAATACTTCAGGATGCCTATCAGAGTGAAAAAGAAGTAAAAAAATCATACTATTTAAGTTTGTACAAAAATTAGGCTCGAAGAATTCTCCAGAACAAAAACGGGGAAGAACAAAAACGGGGACGGTTCTTTTTGATTGATTTCAATCAAAAAGAACCGTCCCTGAAATATTTCTTAGCTATCCTGAAGTTCTATTTTAGTATATTAGTAAATATTTTCATCTTATTAGGATTTCTAGAATAATAGTTGTATAGTTGTATGAATCTAATTAATTCTTCTTCTGATGCGTAATTTTTTTTGTGGTTACGTATATGATTTTTTATAAAGCCATCTTTTTTAGTAAAAGTTAAACTCAAGCCGGTATTAAATATTATATCATGATATTTAATAAGCCTTGTATACATATAAAAATTATCATATATATGATTTCCGCTCAGGGCTATATCAACTATTTTATATTCAATATCTGTAAATATATCTTTAAGGTACACATATCCTTCATTAATATCAGTTTTTGTAATTTCAAACAGGCCTATCGTTGAATCTAACATACTATGTAGAAACTCTATCTTTTCAGGTTTTCTATAACGATGAGACTTAATAAAATCTTCAGTGATACAACTCAGATTATGAGACACTTTGTATATTAATAAATCATAAAGGGCTTGCACACCTTCTCTTGTTTCAAAATCAAAATTACTTTCAATCAAGTGAAATGTTTCATTATTTATAATTGGATGCTCATTGTTGTAAATATAATTATTATCTATCTTCAACTCGAATTTGTTGGCTTCATGGTAACTAATCATAGTATTTATGATTTCGCTGTGCATTTTCCTGATTTTATAATATTCTTTTATATGCGATTTTCTATCCAATGAAAATCTACGAAGGCTATCTATAGTCTGTAGTAAAAATGCTTGTTCATTAAAATTTTCAGATAAATTTAAAAAATCATCTCCATAATTATCTGCATCATCATCTGCATCAGATTCTTTTAAATTGGTTTCAGTGTCAAGATTGTTATTTTTGAGATAACAGCATTTTTTGTATTTTTTTCCACTTCCGCATGGACATAAATTATTTCTTCCTATTTTCATAATTTTTATAGCCTTCTCCCATGATAAAATTTAAATTTTATAAATCATTATAATTTTAATTTAAATTTATTGTATATCTATTTATCAGAAAAATCAAGTCAAAAACAATTTCCGCTGAAGCAAAAACAGGGACGGTTCTTTTTGATTGATTTCAATCAAAAAGAACCGTCCCTGAAATCATCCGCCGAGCAGAACAAATATTTATAAAAAATATGCTGGATATTATAATATTTTATGCTATAATATATGCATAAATAGATTTAATTGATGTAGGTGCGGAAATGCTTGCATATATCAAAGATGACCTGTTCAGCATTCAGATATCTTCAGGATGCATATGAAGAAGAAAAAGACGTAAAAAAGCTTATTATTTAAGACTATACAATGAATCAGTAGTTGACGTTATCCAATTCCATTAAAGTAAGTTCAAGAAGGTGCTAATATTGAAGTTAAGAAATAAAGTTATATTGGCAATTATTCCCTTAATATTAATTACTATTATATTAATAAATTTATCATTTGGATTATTTCTTCAAAACTTTATATTGGAGCATGAGAAATCTCAGGTTAATTCGATTAATGAAACTGTTTCTTTATATGTGAGTGAGAAAAAAGATAAATATATTTCAACAGTTAATGATTGGTCCCATTGGGATGACACTTACGATTTCGTAAGCAATAAGTATTCACAATATTTAAAAGAAAATCTAATGGATGATACATTTACCAATCTTGATTTAAGTTTTATTATTTATTTAAATAATGATGATTTAATAATTCATAAACAATTTTATGATTTTGATAGTGAAATGACAACAAACTTTCCAACAGATTTCTTTTATAATTTTGACAATGCAATTAAATTCTCTAAATTAGAAGATGATTTTTTTGGAATTTATAAATTGGGAAATGATTACTATTTTATTGCTACATCTGATATAACTGATTCTGAATTTACAAAGCGAGCAAATGGAAAAATGATAATTGGCAGGATGATTGACCAAAATATTGTTGCCAATATTGAAAAAATTACGGGTTGCAGTTTAAATTCAGTAAGTTACTACAGTGATATAATAGATAATATGCCAGATGAAGCTGAAGGGTCAATATTACACAGCTCTTCAATAAACGAAAATGGAGATTCGCTATCAATAGAGATGCTCATTTTAAATGAATATGATATAAATTCATCTATAATGCTTACATCAACAAAGACAAGAGATTTGTACAATGTTGGAATGAAAAATGTTCAAAGTTTTGCTTTCTATAATACTGTTGGGTTCATTATTATTGTATTAATAATTTTTGCTTTTCTGGGCATTTATTTATCAAAGCCGTTTGTCAGCCTAATAAATGATGTAAGAGGTATAGACTTAACAAAGGAAAAACTTATTAAAATATCGGAAAAAGGGCAAGATGAATTTTCTTATTTACGCAAATCAATAAATAGCATGCTTGAGATAATTGAAGCGGAACAATTGGAAGTTCACAATAGTGAGGAGAAATTATCACTTGAACGCAATAAATACCTCCAGACATTAAGATCTATTGGCGATGGTGTCCTGGTTGCGGACATGAATGGAAATATTGAGATGTTAAACCATGTTGCAGAGAAGTTAATAGGATGGACTATTGCAGAAGCTTTTGGAAAACACTACAAAGAAGTATTAGTGCTTTCACATGAACAAGATGGTATGACAATTAAAGATCCAATTGAAAATGTATTTGCTACCGACCATATTCAGAATATGGAAAATCATACAGTTCTAACATCTAAAGATGGTACAAGATATAATTTTGAGGATAGCGCTGCACCAATAAAGGATGATACCGATAAAACAGTTGGGGTTGTGATGGTTTTTCGTGATGTAACTGAAAAGAAGGAACAGCGAAAAAGAATCGAATACTTAAGTTTTCATGATTCATTGACAGGCTTGTATAACAGAAGATTTGCTGAAGAGGAAATGCTGAGGTTGGATACAGAAAGGAATCTTCCTATTTCAATTATTATAGGAGATGCTAATGGATTAAAACTCACCAATGATATTTTTGGTCACACATATGGGGATATTCTTCTAGAAAAAGTAGCAGAAGTTCTTCGGAGAGTTTGTCGTGCTGATGACATAATTGCCAGGTGGGGCGGCGATGAATTTATTTTGCTCTTGCCAAATACTGATTTTGATGAAGCTGAGCGAATTACTAATCGTATAAAAAAAGAATTATCTAATGAAAAAATAAAATCAATAAAGGGCAGTATTTCTATGGGTGCAGATACAAAGGCGCATATAACAGATAGCATAGAGCATACTTTAAATAATGCAGAGGAAAGGATGTATTTATCAAAAACACTGGAAAGAAAAGAAATGCAAAGTAACGTGATTAAATTAATCATGGAAACGCTTCATGAAAACAGTTCTAGAGAAAAGGACCATTCCTTTAATGTAAGCAGACTATGCGGCGCTGTTGGCAGAGAATTAAAACTGTCAAAGTTGGATATTCGAAAATTAAAGTCAGCAGGATGTTTTCACGACATTGGTAAAATTGCATTGGCTCCAGAATTATTGTATAAGAATGATAAACTGAACAATCAAGAATTGGTTGAGATGAAAAAACATGCTATGGTAGGATACAGAATTCTAAACTCATTTGATGATACAGCTGATTTAGCAGATGCTGTGCTGCTGCATCATGAACAGTGGGATGGCAACGGCTATCCTAAGGGTTTAAAAGGAGAAGAAATACCATTGCATGCGAGGATAATCTCCATAGTGGAAAACTACGACAGGATGATATATGATTCATATGGCAAAGAATCAATGAGTAGTTTTGATGCTATACAGGCTATCAGGGAAAATGCGGGAATAAAATTCGACCCTCAAATAGTTGAAGTTTTTGCAAATGTGATTGAAACAAAACAATAAGAAACAGACATTTGGTCTTTCTGGGGACTGTCCCCAGAAAGACGGAAAAAATAAAATTACTAAAAAATAAAATTGACATATAAGGTCATTTTGATTATAATTAATTGATATTGAAATAGAGGCATAGTATTAATACCTTTGATGGATTATTCTGCGTATATTTACGTTACCTAAATCCGTTCTAAACGAAATGTTTAGAATTTTTTTATGCTTTAAATCAGACAGAGTATATATTCTGTATTAAGTAAGAGGTGTGTAAAAAGTAAATCGCAATATATAATTTTGCAATTTGTTATTATTGAAAGGAATATAAATAATGGAATTAGATTCGAAAAAGAATTATATTTTTACAAATAAGAGCTTAATTCAGCTCATATTGCCGTTGATGGTAGAACAGTTTCTTGCAGTAGCGGTCGGTATGGCTGACTCTATTATGGTTGCAAGCGTAGGAGAAAGTGCAGTATCTGCTGTATCACTTGTTGATTCGGTAAATATACTGCTTATAAATATCTTTGCAGCCTTGGCTACCGGAGGGGCTGTAGTAGCTGGCCAGTATCTTGGTCAAAACCGCAGCGACAAATCATGTGAATCAGGGGAGCAGCTGCTTATATATGTAACAATGGTTTCAGTCGTCATAATGGTCATAATGTATATTGGAAGAGGTTTTATATTAAATGTGGTATTCGGGCAGATAGAGCCTGATGTTGCTGCTTATGCCAATACTTATATGCTAATTGTTTTTGCAAGCATTCCGTCTTTAGCACTTTATAACAGCGGTGCTGCATTATTCAGGGCAATGGGAAATTCAAAAATAACTATGATTACGTCAATTATTATGAATGCCATAAATGTAATAGGAAATGCAGTATTAATATATGGAGTCCATATGGGAGTTGAAGGTGTTGCTATTCCAACTCTTGTTTCAAGAACAGTTGCAGCAGTGATGATTGTAGTTTTGCTGAGAAATGAGAACCTATTAATTCACATAAGCAGACCATTTTGCTACAAATATGACAAAGCAATGGTGCATGATATTTTACACATAGGTATTCCAAATGGTGTTGAAAATAGTATGTTTCAGCTTGGAAAAATTTTGTTGTTGAGTATTGTTTCCGGATTTGGAACAGCTTCTATAACAGCTAATGCTGTGGGAAATTCAGTTTCATCCTTTGAAATTCTTCCCGGAGCTTCTATAGGATTAGGTCTTATAACAGTAGTGAGTCAGTGTGTAGGTGCCCGTGATTATGAGCAGGTAAGATATTATACGAAAAAGCTTCTTAAATTCACATATATTGCTTTAATATTCTTTAATGCAGCTATAATATTTGCTACTCCATATATAATAGACATTTATCATTTATCACCGGAAACCGCAGCCATGACCAAACAAGTTATTATATTTCATAGCATAAATGCATGCATAACATGGCCGTTATCATTTACACTTCCCAATACACTCAGGGCGTCAAATGATGTTCGTTACACCATGGTAATAGGCGTAGCATCAATGTGGATTTTCAGAATAGGATTTGGTATCTTACTTGCTAAATTTATGAATTTCGGCATGTTTGGTATCTGGGTAGCCATGATTATTGACTGGATAATCAGAAGTATTTTCTTTACAGCACGTTACAAAGGGCATAAGTGGGAATTAAATAAAGCATAAAAACCCTCTGTGTTGTTTTGACGTTGTGGAGACTTCAATTATAACAGAAAATAGGGGGTCAGAGTTTTTATTTTATAAAAACTCTGTAACCTTGATAATATAAGGTTTTAATAAAAAATAGGGGTGTCTACTTGACACTACCATAATAAATTAAGGGAGAAAATATATGTTAAAAAGATATGTTATTGAAATAGGTGTGGGAGCTGATCTTCATGGGGGAGATATTACTAAGGCTGCAATTAAAGCCGTAAAAGATGCTACGTCAAGAAGTTGTTTGTGCGGCATTGAAGATATATTAGGAAAGAGTCCCCTTAATATGCATGTTCATGTTAAGATAGGATGCACAAACCCGGAAAAGGTTGATAAGCAAGCAGTTCTAAGAGCAGTACCTGTAGGAGAAAGCGACATAGAGGTAGTTCAAGGCGGATTAAATGCTTGTGGTTTAGAGGTGCCGACATTTGGTGATGGAAATACTATAGAAATAGTAGTGGCTGTATTGACGGTGTCTGTAGATATGTAGAAAAAAATACAAAATAAATAGCACCTAATATTAATATTCCTATTAAATCAGGTGCTACTTATTTATGCTTTCGCTTTCTTTTATGGTGGAATCACCGCTTTCTTGGTAATCTTACCTAACATTCGTTTCATAATTTTTCTTTACATTCAATAAATTTTATTCACCTTGATTGATTGTTTTTCTCATATACAATTACATTCTGAATCTTAATATAATTCTTTTTAGATTCAACTTCTAAACACTATCCAAGTGTTTTAATTTTAGGCTATATTCAATTGTTCAAAGTTTTTTAATTTATTGTTGTAAAATTTAGAAACTTATGTTGTATTATATATATACCACAGAATTATTTCTTTAAACATTTTTTTAAAATTATTTTATGGTTCACAAATGTATAAAGCAGCTCTTTTAGTGACATTTATTATTTGAACATTTTTAAAGTTTAATTTCATTTCTGTTTCGGCAATTTTAATGAAATTAAAATAATCTCCGCCTTCAAGCCGTTCGATTATATTTGTAAATGTATCTCTGTTTTTATTATAATCATCTATAATTACCAAACTACTTGTTATTCTGCTCATTTCTGAATACATTATTTTTCTTTCGCTTTGATTTAACCCATGTGCAACAAAAGAAGCTATAGAAACATCAAAACTTTTATTTTCAAATGGTAATCCTTCAATAACATTTGCCTTTATGAAATTAATTGATTTGTTTTCTGTTTTTTTAATAGCAACATCAAGCATTTCCTGAGAAGGATCAATTCCGGTAACCTGGAGTCCTCTTTCATGAAGCACGGAACAAAATGCGCCGGTGCCACAGCCAATATCAATTATATTTTTATATTCAGACAATTTTAATGTGCTTTCTGCTTTATTCAAAACATTATTGAAGTTTTTCCTTTGAATATTGTAAAACAGTCCATATACAGGTGCAATTAAATCAAATACTGAACTTTTTTTATTTTTTTCTTTCATATTGCTCCTCAATTTAGTATATATATTATTGATATATAAATGTATTATAACATGAAGAAATAACATGTCAAAAAAAATTTAAAGTCAGATATTAATATTTATTAATTTTGACTTTTTAGATGTTTGAATTCAATGTAATAGTGGTATAATTAGTTTGAACATTAATATTAAAATTTATTAAGAACTTATAATTAATTAAAATAAAGGAGAGATTATGGGCGATAAAAATATCAAAAAAGATGAGAAAAAGAAAAAGAAAAAAACAGAAGAATCTACATATGTTCCATCAATGCCATATGAAAGACCTGTTATCACTCAACCCGAATTAATTAAAAAAAAGAAAAAAGAATCGTAAAATATTTTTTACAAATAAAATAAATAGCACCCATTTTCTTGTTGATGAAAATAGGGTGCTATTTATTTTCTTCTTTTGTCATGAATCGAATCCTTTCATTTGTCTATATATTAACCACTCATTCTACCAAATCTCCTTCATTATTAAACTCAAGTTATCACTAATATTTTGAGTTTAAAAGAATATATAAATTATTTAGTATCATTTGTGAGTATAATATTTATACCCGTGAAATTTGTCTTTAAACATATTTTTATAATTTTTTTTATTGTTTGAATGTTGTTGAAATGAAGCGTTCAGGGTGTTATAATGCAATAATAAAGAAAATATTTACTGGACCATGTTCCTGAATTAAAATAAGAAGAAATATATAAAATATAATGGAGGAAATGATAATGAAGAACGTTTTAAAAGAAAAATTAAGTCAAGGTAAACCAGTGTTTGGTACTTTTATTATGACAAGCGGACTGGACACAGCTGAAATAATTTCTTATGCAGGTGCAGACTGCATTATGATTGACGGTGAACATGGCTCAATGGACTTGGAAACAGCAGGCAGAATGATTTCAATAATTAAAAATACGAAAACAACACCCCTTTTGAGAGTTGCATTAAATGAAATGTCCTTAGTAAAAAGGGGAATGGATACCGGTACATCCGGTATTATGATTCCAATGATTAATACTAAGGAAGAAGCAATGCAGGCTGTACAATTTTGCAAATATCCCCCTGCAGGCGTGCGTGGTATGGGAGCAAGCAGAGCTGTTTTATTCGGTGCGGGAGCAGAAGAATATGCAGATTATTATTCTAAAGCTAATGATGAAGTTTTGGTAATAGTCCAAATTGAGCATTATACAGCTGTGGAAAATATTGATGAAATTCTTTCGGTGCCTGGTATTGATATTGCATTTGTAGGACCTATGGATTTAAGTTCATCAATGGGACTTCAAGGGCAGTTAAATCATCCTGATGTTCAGGAAAACTGTTTGAAAGTTATTGAATCATGCAAAAAGCACAATGTTATACCTGGCACAATGACATGGACCGGAGGAATGGAGCAACACATTAACATGGGATTTAAGTTCTTACTGGGCGGAATAGATGGAGCCATATTATATAACGGCGTTAAGCAGCTTGTTAATGAATTTAGTGATATTAGATAAAAGGAGTTGCATACCTAGGAGTGCAATATAAATGTTGTGCTTTTTTATATCAATTAAAATGAGGTATTAAACAAAATGCATTCATTTGTTTTTCATAGTGGATAATAGTCTAAAATTTGAACAAAATATTTATATTAAATTATAAATTGGAAGGTAAGTATGAGTATAGTTGAGAGATCTTATTCATTCATATATAGAAATATTACAAGGTCCGTAAATCCATTAAAAAAGAAAATAATTAAAACTGAATGTATTGTTCATAAATTTATAAACAATCAAGCAATAATAATATTGAAAAACGACGGGCACACAGAGGTTTATAACCTCATGTCTAATTATATTGACGATATAAATGAAGGAGCAGTCTGGGCTGATCAGGATTTTAAAAGCAGCAGTCATTTTTACAATCCAAAAACAAAAAAAGGTATGTACGGAAGCAGCAATGCTAAAAAAGAATGCATTGCTTATTATAAGAGAGCTTTAAACGAATATTTTAAAGGAGATATAAAGACTGCAATGTTTTATTTAGGAGCAGCTTGTCATTTAATTCAAGATGTAACAATTCCTCAACATGCCAATGTGGAACTTTTGCATAATCACAGGAGTTATGAAAACTGGGTTATTAAAATGTATAATCGTTATAATAATTTCAAAGTAAACAAGTCTGGAATTTACCTTGACTTAATAGTGGACTATATTGATTTAAACAGCAGAAATGCTCTTATTACATATGATATGTACTCTGATATTAAAAATAAAAATGCAAGATTTTACAAAATTACTTCAAACGTATTGACAATGGCTCAAAAGACTACCGCAGGCGTAATGTATAATTTTTTCTATCATATCACAAAAATTAAAGCAATCAATATTATAAAAAAGAAAAGCACTTACTGACCAATTACGCAAAACTCAAGTACCTGGTACTTGAGTTTTGTGTTTTGCATTGCATTATATTTGAAATAAGCTGTTGATTTCTTCTTTTGAAAGGGAGTTGATTAAAATCTCTCCTTTTTTAATTACAGATTCTGCTAAGTCGCTTTTATTTTGTTGAAGCTTTTCTATTTTTTCTTCTATTGTATCTTTTGCAATAAGTTTAAATACTTGAACTTTATTGTTTTGACCTATGCGGTGTGTTCTGTCAGTTGCTTGATTTTGAGCGCTTATATTCCACCATGGATCAAAGTGTATTACAACATCAGCGCCTGTTAAATTAAGTCCTGTGCCGCCTGCTTTTAAGGAAATTAAAAAAACCGGTGTTTTATCTTGGTTAAACTTATTTGCCATTTCTAATCGTTCCATGCTTTTTGTTGCTCCTGTAAGCATGTAATAATCTATAAAATTAATTCTTAAATGTTTCTCAATTATATTGAGCATTGATGTGAATTGGGAAAATATCAATAGTTTATGACCGTTTTCTATGCTGTTTTTCACAATCTCCATGCACAAGTCAAGTTTAGCGCTGCCACCTTTGTAATTTTCAAAACAAAGTGAAGGATCACAGCATATTTGTCTAAGTCTTGTAAGCATAGCCAGTATTTTTATTTGGCTCTTGTCGAAACCATTTTTTTCTGTTTCATTATTAAACTGGCTGTTTAGTTTAATAAGTTCAGCAGAATACAGTTTTTTTTGGGTTGTTTCCATATGTGCATAGGATATAGTTTCTATTTTGTCCGGAAGTTCTTTTAAAACATCCTTTTTTAATCTCCTCAATATGAAAGGTTGTATTTGTTTGTGAAGTCTTTTTAAAATTTCCTTATCTTCTTCTTTTACTATTGGTATTTCATACTTATCCTTGAATTTTCTATAAGTCAGCAAAAATCCCGGCATTATAAAATCAAAGATAGACCAAAGGTCAGCCAATGAATTTTCAATTGGAGTTCCTGTCAATGCAAAACGAACATCACTTTTTATGAGTTTAACTGCTTTTGCATTTTGAGTTGTAGAATTTTTAATGTATTGAGCTTCATCTAATATGCAGTATTTAAATTCAAGATTTTGATATAATTCAATGTCTCGTTTAATCAAATCATAGGAAGTGAAAATCAACTCATAATCATTTATAGTGGAAATGAGTTCATGCCTTTGATTAGCATTTCCTATGATAATTAATGCTGAAATGTCAGGAGAAAATTTTTCTATTTCACTTTTCCAGTTATAAACTAATGATGTTGGACAAATAACAATAGAAGGTCTATAGCCGCATCCTTTTTCTGACAATAAAAGGCTGATAGCCTGCAGAGTTTTTCCTAAACCCATATCATCAGCTAAAATTCCTCCTAATGAATATTTAGATAAAGTTTTAAGCCATTTATAACCTGTTAACTGATAATTTCTGATTATAGGTTTTAAGTGCTCAGGCAATTCAAAGTCTGAGTCTTCAGATTCATTTATATTATGTATCATTTCTTTAAATGTTTGATTTTTCTCAGCATTAACCCATGAATTATTTTTTAAAAGGCTGTCTAAATATAAGGAGCGGTATTTAGGCATTTCAATATGACCTGATTCCAGCTCTTTGCCTGAAATATTTAAATCTTCAACTAATTTCTCAATAGTATTAAAATATTCATTTTCAAGGTTTAAAAATGAGCCATCCTTTAATCTGAAATATTTTTTTCTTATTTTATAAGAGGATAATATATCTTTAAGTTCAGAAGGGTCGAATTCCAGCTTATCAATATCCAATTCAATTAAATTACTGCTAAGCTTCACACCCATGGACATTGATTTAGGATATCTTATATTTATTTTCTTGAAATCGTCGCTTATATTGACTTCGCAAAGTGAAGTCAATGTATTTACTCCGGATGTTAAAAATTCATATATTTTATTTTCATCTGTCATGTAATATTTTACTGTTGTTTTTTCAAATCCCGCATTTTCAATGGCAATAAGTATTTTAGTTTCTTCTAATAAATTTCTTACTATGAAATTATCTTTTGATGATATCCTAAATGGATTAATTTCTACATCTCCGTAAGTAAAAACTACGTTGGCATAAACAAATCCTTGGTTGTTGCAATCAAGATAAATGCTTGGAGACAATGGCAGAATATTAAATTTATCTGATAGCTCCATATCAGTTTTAACTAAAGCATGTTTTGATATTTGAGGCAAAACAGCAGAACAAAATTTGCCCATATGCTCTTTTGTAAGGGATATTGTTTTAGAAGGCTGCATCATTATTTTATTTACAGCTGGAAGAACAGTATTGACAAATTCTTCTGAACATTTATAAAGTTTATCATCAACAATTATATATGTGTAATTCTTTGAATTGGACATAAATGATATATATAAATTTGTAGAAAGAGAATATTGCTCGCTTCCTTCTTCTTCATCAATGTAAAATTCAACTTCCGGATCTTTGTTTACAAATGTAACATTATTAAATTCATATTTATATCCATGGCATTCAACTGTTTGATTTTCGAATAAATTAAAAAAACTGTCAAATGTGAAAGGAAATATTATAAATGCACGTCCATTCGTATTATATGTGTTATAAATGCTTGAAGTCTTTGCAATTACCTGCATATAAGCTTCAGCTTCATCTCTTAAAAAAGCAGCCAATGGTTGTGAAGACTTATCAAATCCACTTATTTCGTGATTAAACTCCAGACTTTTTCCGTATGTAATAAGATTAGTATTTTTTATATTATTTGCTAATTCATATGCATCTTTAACTACATAATTTCTTTTAATGCCAATAGTAAATTCTATTCCAATAGAGTCTTTGTTTGATATATATAAAATTGGTTTGAGAACAACAGAACCGTCTTTTTGCTCATTCTTAACACTTTCTTTTATTTTATTTTCATAAGTGCTTATTAAGTCTTCAAGGGGATAATTGTGTGAACCAATTTGACTTGCTTTTTTCTTAAATACAACATCATTGTAAGAAAAAGCTTTTAAATCATAGCTGTGATATATTTTCAACATTGTTGCTACAATATGTTTACAACATCCGTCATTATCCTTGAATGCAGGACAATTACAATTAAATTCAGCAATATCTCCTTCATTATCAATAATTACAGATGTATCATATGAAGAATAATAATGACCTTTTACT
>JBASLQ010000306.1:0-1902 GCA_049656425.1 Sedimentibacter sp. | reverse complement strand
TAAAGAAGATTTTTGAGGAATATTTAAAAGGATTATCTACCCATAAAATAGCACAAGGGCTTACAGCTGAAGGATTTCCTAATGCAAATAACAATCCTAGCTGGAATCATGGATCTGTAGGAAGGATATTAGAAAACAATAAATACTTAGGGGATGAAATACATCCTCAAATTATAGATGAGAAAACCTTCGAATTAGTACAGAAACGAAGGAAGTCAGTAGCAACAAAGCTTGGTAGAAATCCACAATTAAATAGTATAAAAAACCAAGGAATTTTTAGCGATAAATTGGAATGTGGAGAATGTGGAGAGATTTATCGCGAATATATTGAAAATGTTGGCAAGGCATCAGAGATTAAAAGTTGGAAATGCAAAAGGCATATTTATCGAAATAAAGTATGCTGTAGAAATTTATTTCTAACCAGTGAAGAGATAGAAAACATATTTATATCAGCAACAAATAAAATCCTATCGAGAATGTGGATGTTAGATAAGGAACAGAAGAAAGAACCTCTAAAGATAACTATCGAAATTAAGAACGTAGAAGAACGAATCAAAGAGCTAGAGGATGAAGAACAATTTTCTTCAAAGGAACTATCAGAACTAATCTTTAAAAGGGCAAAAGCCTATTATAGCATCTCTAAAATAGATGATTATGCTTGTAATACTGAGAAAATGAGACAAGCACTTATAGAGAAAGAACAGCTAATGGAATTTGATGAAGATTTATTTTCAACCATAGCAAAACAGATAATTATTAATAAGAATGGAAGAATCATAGTTGAATTTATAAATGGAACTACTATGGAGGTAGATTATGAAAAAATAAGAAAGGATGAATAACAATGTCAGTAGCAATAAAAAAGAAAGTGGCAGTTATTCCTGCACAGAATATTTATAATAAAGGGATCAGGCCAGAATTTAAAGTTCTAAGAGTAGCAGCCTACTGCAGAGTTAGTACAAAGCTGGAACAGCAGGAAGGCAGTTATGAGGCACAGATATCTTATTATACAGAGAAGATAAAGAGTAATCTTAATTGGCAATTGGCAGGAATTTATGCAGATGACGGTATATCAGCAACTAATATGAAGAAAAGAGACGACTTCAATGCCATGATAGATGATTGTATGGCAGGAAAGATAGACATGATAATCACTAAGTCAGTCAGCAGATTTGCAAGGAATACTGTGGATTCCCTAGAAACAATAAGGAAACTAAAAGAAAAAAATATAGCCATACTATTTGAAAAAGAAGGGGTAAATACCTTAGAAGGTTCAGGAGAATTGCTAATTACTATTCTAAGTAGTCAAGCACAAGAGGAAAGTAGAAATATAAGCGAAAATACAAGATGGGGAATAACAAGAAGATTTGAAAATGGAATTATAGCAGTAAATCACAAGAAATTTATGGGATATACCAAGGATAAAAAAAGCAGCGAACTGGTCATAGTACCTAAACAAGCAGAAATAGTAAGAAGGATCTTCAGAATGTATTTAGAAGGCAGCAGTATACTAGAGATTACCAGAGCCTTAAAAGCAGATAAAATTAAAACAGTTACAGGAAAAGACACATGGCATCCTGGGGTAATAGAAAAGATGCTGTCTAATGAAAAGTATATGGGAGATGCCTTACTGCAAAAGACCTACACTGTGGATTTTCTGACAAAGAAACGAGTAAAAAATGAGGGAAATGTACCTCAATACTATATCGAAGATAACCATGAGGCAATTATACCAAAGGAAATATTTTATAGAGTACAGGAGGAGAAAACTAGACGAGCAAATCTAAATAAGGCGGCAGTAACAAGAAAGGCGAATAAACTAAAGAAGGAAAAGAGTAAATATAGCTCCAAATATGCCCTGACAGAAATCTTAGTATGTGCTGAATGCGGACATCCATATAG
>JBASLQ010000305.1:0-3934 GCA_049656425.1 Sedimentibacter sp. | reverse complement strand
TTTATAGATAGTCCATTATTGCCGGAGGTAAAAATGAAATATATAATTATTATAATTGCGATATTAGTTATTTGGCTAATTACAATGTACAATGGTCTTATTAGAAAGAAAAACTATATCAAAGAAGCATGGGCAACAATTGATGTTCAACTAAAAAGGAAAACAAATATACTTACAAATTTAGTGGATACAATAAAAATGCAAACAAAGTACGAAAGTGAGACATTAGAAAAAATAGTTTCTATGAGAGTTAAAATGATGTCATCATCTAAGGATGAGGCAATGACAGCCAATGACAAGGTTTCAAAAATGATTCCTTCAATTATGGCTATTTCAGAAAGTTATCCGGAATTAAAATCAAATCAGTCTTTTCTACATTTAATGGAGGATGTGAAGAATGTAGAAGATAAAATTGCATACGCAAGAACAAGGTATAATACAACTGTTACAATCTTTAATACAGCGATTCAATCATTTCCTACTTCAATTTTAGCAAATATGTTAGGTTTCACTTCAGAAAAAACATATGAAATAAGTGATGTAGAAAGGGAATATTCAGATAACTTAAGAATCAGTGAATTATAAAATATATAGGAAAAAGTAGAAGTAAAAGAATTAAAAGAGTAGAAGGAGATATTATGTCAGAAATAAAAAGGCCTGTTATTATATATGAGCAGGTTAGAAAAAATCAAATAAAAACAGTCCTTTTAATTGCTTTTTATATAATAATTATACTTGTTATGTCATACACCATAGGATACTATGCAGATAATATGGCTTTTGGAATTAGTATAGGTGTTTTTATAGTATGTATTCTAATGCCTGTTCAAATTTTTACAGGTACAAAAATGGTAGGCTCCCATACAAATTGGAAGGAAGCGAATATGTCAAACCCTAATGAAAGCCGAATAGCTAATTTAGTTGAAGGTTTGTCTATTGCAGCTGGTATAAAAGATACTCCTAAGTTATATATTATACCAACGAATATACCAAATGCATTCGCAGGTGGATTATCCCTCAAAAATGATTATATAGGAGTGACAACAGGTCTAATTGAAATACTTGATGAACCAGAAATGGAAGGTGTTCTGGCTCATGAAATGTCACACATAATTCAAAGAGATATACTTGTTTCAACAGTGTCAGTTTACCTTATGAGTGCAGCAATAGTATTAGGAACAATATTGTATAGAATATCCAGATATAATATAGTTTATGGTGGAAGAAATAGTTCAAGGTCAAATGACTCAAGAGATAATGAAAATTCTGCAGAAATTTTAGCGTTGATAGCTTTGGCAGGAATGGTTTTATCTTATGTTATTAGGTTTGTAGCACAGATTATAAATCTTGCAATATCAAGGAAAAGAGAATATATTGCTGATGCAAACGCAGTTAGACTTTGCGGATATTCTGAAGGAATAGCTAATGCATTAGAAAAAATACAAAGTCATTCACCTGAATATTCTAAAGAACAGGTTGATAATTTAGGCGGAGATGAGATGCTCGGTCTTTATATTTTTAATCCTAAACATTGGATATTGCCATTATTTTCAACACACCCACCAATAGAAGAACGAATAAGAATTTTGAGAAACATGTATTAAATATACAAGTGACAATTATTACATTTATCGACATTTTTCACTTTCTAATATTAATTTCATAATATAGTATATAATAATATTAAAGGAAGTGAATTTATGGTTAATAATTTTACAAATAGTCAAACATATTGATTGCTTCCTGTATATCTAACAGCTGCTTCTTATTCCATGGGTCTTGGAGGAATTACAATAGTCTCCTCAGGGACTTTACCTGCTCTACCCGCTGTTACAGGCTGCATTTCAATTCTTAAATCAGTTTCTATTCCAGGGAATACTTGGAAATCTATAATATTTTCTGTAAAATAGTTGTTTGCTGTCACTCTTACACTATAAGTTGAATAATGATATAAAAAATTAGTAATTGGGCTCATTTCGCTAAATCTTACAGGTAATTTCATATCCGGAACTCTTCCGTTTTCATCGGTTACTAAATGAAAATGTACATGTTCTCTTCCATCTTCATGAAGATGGTATATTGTGACTAAAGCTCCTTTAATCGGAACAGCCCCATTTTTAGATACAACATAAATTGACAAATAACCATATCCCGGAATTGAATCCTTATTCGGGATTATATTAGGTTGTTGCATCGGTGTTTGTGTCATTAATATATTATTTGACCAATAACATTTCAAATTATCGTTATAATATATATTTTGAAAATTTTTGTTATACATAAATAAAACTCTCCTTTAATTATTTTGTTTTCTATATAATATGCAAAAATTAAAGTTTTTGTTAAATAAAGGATTAAAATATATGTGTTTGAGAATTTTTAATTTGTATTTCAAACCAAAAATGACTTATTTATAATATTGATTTCATTAAACCTATATGATATTTTGCATTATCATGGTGGGGAGTGGTTCTTCAGAATGGAATAAATATTGATTTTAATAGCAATTCAATATAACTTCATTAATTGTATAGTACAGTTATTTTATTTTAGTTTATAATAATCATAACTTCTCCATAATTGAATGATATATTTATTAAAACTTAGAACTAGTAATCTAGTTTTTTTTAATAATTTAATGGAGGTTTAATATGAGTAACATTATTCATATTGATTTTAAATCAAAAAAGACAATCTATTTATACTTTTCTGTATTTTTGACAACAATGGCTCTTTTTATATATGAGACGCTACTTACAAGGTTATTTTCAACACTATTATCACCAGGGTTAGTTTTTATCATAGTATCCATGGCTATTCTTGGCAGTGGCATTGGAGCTATTTTAACATATAAGTATATAAATAAAGATAATTCTATAAAGTTGTTAACAAGTACTTCGATTTTAATGCCTATAATATTTATTACAGTTGTATCTATTATGTATTTTCTGCCTTTCAACCCTACAGTAGCTATTTATTTACCTGCTTCAATATTACCTTTCATAGCAGGTGGTATTATAACATCAATTATATTTAAGGAAATGGCTAGCCAAAGCAACAAATTATATTTATTAGACTTGCTTGGAGCAGGGCTGGGAAGCTTACTTGTCATAAAAGTAATGAATTCATTTGGTTTTATACGAAGTGTTATTATAATTAGCATAATAGCAGGAATATCTGCGGTAAGTATCAGCCTATACTGTAAAAAAAAGAAATCTTTAATAATACCTTCAGTTTTTTTGATTTTAATTAGTGTGCTATTTATTAGCAACAATCTTATAGAAGATATTGAAAATAAATTTTTTGCTTACTACACAAATCCTAAGAAACTAGTAGGAAGCTATAACGAAACTGCTGGAAACACTGAAATTCTCTTTTCTAATTGGGATGCCTTATCTAGAACGGATGTTATTAAGGTTGAAGGAAGAGATGAATTGTTAATTGCTACGGATGGAGGTGCAGCAGCACCTATCATTAAATTTAACGGAGATTTAAAATCAGTTGAATATTTGAAATTTGATGTAAATTATATACCATTTGCATTTGGAGAAAATGATAAATCCCTTGTTATTGGTTCAGGTGGAGGAAATGACGTACTTTACGCGTTACTTGGGGGCAATAAAAATATAGATGCAGTAGAAATAAATCCATCAACTATAGAAGCTGTAAATAGATTTAATGAATTTAGCGGTGATATATATAATTATCCGGGGGTTAACTCATATAACCAGGATGGTAGATATTTTATTGAAAACAGCAACGAAAAATATGATAACATATACCTTTCAAAGGTTATGACGAACTCTATTGAAAATACAATGTATTCACTGGCTGAATACTATATATACACTGAGGAAGCAATAAATCAGTATTTTGATCATTTAACTGATAATGGAAAATTAACCTTTGTAGCGCACAATACATTTGATTTAAC
>JBASLQ010000304.1:0-1887 GCA_049656425.1 Sedimentibacter sp. | reverse complement strand
GTTTATAACACATCAGCAAAATGTGGTTTTAGTTTTTTAAATATAATCGCCCCAATGAAAAAAATTCCCAGTGCAATTATCCAAAAATATATAGTTTGAAAGTACTTATCGAAAAACCATATATGGTTAATAAAGGTATCTCTATAGCCTTCAACTATATAATACATTGGATTTAATTTTATTATCCATTGGTATTTTTCGGGCACTATTGTATAACTCCACATTATAGGAGTCGCCCATACTCCAATCTGTAATAAAATATTTATTATCTGTCCTAAATCCCTAAAAAACAAGACTACTGCGGAAGTTGTATAGGATACGCCAAGTACAAGAAAAAAAGTGCAAAAAATATAATAAAATAACTGTATTATATATTCTGATGGATAAAATTCATATATGCATGCTAATATCATAATAAAAGTTAAGAATGCTAAATGCACAAATAAAGATGAAATTACTTTTACTATGGGTAATACACTTATTTTAAAAACAATTTTTTTTACTAAGTAGTTATATTCTATCAAACTATTCATAGCATTATTAATTGCATCTGAAAAGAAAAACCATGGTACTAGTCCAACTGATAACCATAAAACAAACGGTACACCCTCTTTTGGTGAGCCGGCTTTTAAACCGAATTGAAATACAATCCAATATACTAATATTGTAACAATCGGTTGTATAAAAGCCCATATTATGCCTAAATAAGAACCTGCATATTTCGTTTTAAAGTCATTTTTTGCTAAACTCCAAATTAAAGATCTGCTATTATACAAATCCTGTGTAAGAATTAATACACTTCTGGATTTTTTTATTGTTAGATATAACAGTATATCAATGACTATACACAATGCAGCTTTCAAAACAAAATTAACACTATCCTTATAATTTAATAGTTTTGTTATTAATCCATCTTCTAAGTTATATATTATAAACGAATCGCCACCGGATGTTGTTACATATAACATGTCATCTTGCATTTTATTACTGCTGATTTGTGATGAATTATCCGTATTAACGAATTCACTGTAATCTAATTGAATTTCTTTTCCATAATATGATAACTTAATATCTGATAATCTAATATTTGCTACTTGAGTACCTATATCAAACCTAAGTTTTTCAGTATTACTAGGTATATTGAATTCTAGCTCATATTCTTGCCCAATATCAATATAATCAACTTTTTGTGAATTTTCTTCTGACCACTCATCTCCGTCACTATAGAAGATTTGATATGTATCAGCTTTATCAGATAAAACCTTATAACTCAAACTTATTTTTGAACCATTTAGATTAGCATATTTAAATATTAATATGTTTGAAACAATTATAAACAATATTAATATTGTTATTTTAATTAACTTCTGTCTTGTCATTTTTTCTTCCTACTATCTATTATTATACATCTTTTCATAATAATTCTGGTATTCACCACTTATGATGTTTTCCCACCATGATTTGTTGTCTAAGTACCACTTAACAGTTTTCTTAATTCCTTCATCAAACAAAGTTGTTGGTTCCCAGCCTAATTCTGTTTTTATTTTTGTAGGATCAATTGCATATCTCATATCATGTCCAGGCCTGTCAGTTACATATTTGATGAGGCTTTCAGGTTTATTTAATTCTTTGAGTATTGCTTTTACTACTTCCAAATTAGTTTTCTCATTGTGACCGCCAATATTATATACTTCTCCAACTCTGCCGTTGTGTATTATTATATCAATAGCTGAACAATGATCTTCTACATACAACCAGTCTCTAACATTTTCGCCCTTGCCATAAATAGGAAGAGGCTTATCATTAAGTGCATTAGCAATCATTAATGGTATCAATTTTTCCGGAAAATGATATGGTCCGTAGTTATTGCTGCACCTGGATATAGTA
>JBASLQ010000303.1:0-1531 GCA_049656425.1 Sedimentibacter sp. | reverse complement strand
GAATTATCCAGGTCAATTTTCATATTAATGCATCCCGTTCCAAGTTCAATATCTTTTACATAATAATCCTCTACATAATCATTGTCCGCCGAAAAAATATTTTCTGCGTTGAAATCACTTAATTTGTAGCAACCATCAAAATCTGCCTTTAAAGTATTAATTAAATCACGTTTCAATGAATAATCATATGTAAGTCCATCAAACCATTTTGGCAAATCTACATTTATTTCTTTAATCGGAAATTCATAAAGTACATTCTCCAGAACATTTTCTATATCATCGGTTTTTAAATTCATGCAGTCTAAAACCTGAACAGGCGCATCATATTTTTCTTTAAGCTGAGTAGCCAATGCAGTAGTATTTTCATTTTGAGGATGTGTAGTATTTAATATAATAACAAATGGTTTGTTGATTTCTTTAAGTTCCTTTACTACTCTTTCTTCTGCTATTATATAATTGTCTCTGTTTATATCTGTTATGCTTCCGTCTGTTGTTACTAATACTCCAATAGTTGAATGATCCTTAATAACTTTTCTTGTTCCTATTTCTGCTGCTTCTGCAAATGGTATTGGATCTTCATTCCACGGTGTACTTACAAGTCTTGGAATTTCACCTTCCATGCTTCCTATTGCACCAGGTATCATATATCCTACACAGTCTATCAGCCTAAGTTTGGCATTTATATTATTCTTAAAAGTAACTTTAACAGCATTTCCCGGCACAAATTTCGGCTCAGTTGTTGTAACAGTCTTGCCTGTACCGCTTTGAGGCATTTCATCCTTAGCTCTTTCCCTTGTATATTCATCTTCTATATTTGGCAACATAACATTTTCAGAAAATTTTCTGATAAATGTAGATTTTCCTGTTCTGACTGGTCCAACAATGCCTAAATATATTTCGCCCTTTGTTCTTTTTGCAATATCCTCATATATATCCAAATTAGTAATAATAATCCCTCCTCCTGCTATTTGCACTTTCGTATACAATTAATTTATATGCCTCGTTCACTTGCTTTATACCAAAAATAGTACAATAAAACGAAAAATTAATAACAAAAAAAGATATCTCTGACGATATCTTAGTTTGAGATATTATACTTATTTTTACAGTTTTTCTTCTTTCTTATCTCTAAGCATTAACTTATTGACTGTTTCTTTTACATCAGCATTATTTTCTAAAACATCATACATTGCATCAACAATAGGCATTTCGACATTTAATTTCTTTGCAAGTTCATATGCAGCATAAGTTGTTGTAATTCCTTCAACAACCATTCCAACTTTTTTCACAGCTTCATCTTTAGATAATCCCTGACCAATTAAGAATCCTGCATTTCTGTTACGAGAATGCCTGCTTGTGCACGTTGCTATTAAGTCACCAATACCTGAGAGTCCATAAAACGTATGTACATCAGCACCCATTGCAATTCCAAGTCTAGCTATTTCAACAATACCTCTGTTCATCAGTGCTGCTTTTGCATTGTCTCCGTACCCGACTCCGTCTGATATACCTGCACCTAATGCAATTATAT
>JBASLQ010000302.1:0-3182 GCA_049656425.1 Sedimentibacter sp. | reverse complement strand
TTTTTTAACAATATGGTCGCTGAATTAATTGCATTGCAAAACAAAGGAAATTATTGTGAAAGATCACTTAAAAAAGCTTTGGCCAACAGCAGCATGCTTTCATCAGATGTAGCAGCAGGCGTTGATCCAACTTATCCTAAAGTTTCAGAACTTCAAAATGCAGCTATAATGGGGCAAGGAGTCGCAATGATTAAATATACTGGCAGCAAGGGTAAGTCAGGTGCGAATGATGCAAATGCCGAATATATTGGAAAGTTAAGAAAATTGTTCAATGATAATGAAGTAATATGGCAAAGCGCTGAATTAGGTAAAGTTGATCAGGGCGGCGGCGGAACAATTGCATATATTATGGCAAATTACAATATGGACGTTGTTGATTTAGGAGTACCTGTACTGAGCATGCATGCTCCATTTGAAATAGTTTCTAAAACAGATGTTTATATGACATATAAAGCATATGAAACTTTTTACAATAAGTTTGTTTAAATAACGTAAACTTGTGGCTTTGATATATTTTTACAAATGGTAATTGATATATATATTTACAATAATGTATATTAAAGCAAATCATCTTTTGGATGAAATAATCAAAAAAATGATTTGCTTTATTTATATCAACATATAGTAGAATTTGTTTCATAATTCATGAATAAAACTCATAATGAGTGATTGACATATTAAAATCTAAATTATATAATGTCCATGTTGTTTATTGTTGTTTATTGTTGTTTATTTATAAAATTAAATTCGGAGGCGCATAATGTATAAAATATTAGAGAAAAGGAATTTAGCTCCTAACATCTATCTCATGAATGTAGAAGCACCTAGAGTAGCAAAAACTGCTCAGCCAGGACAGTTCCTAATTGTAAAAATGGACGAAAAGGGTGAGAGAATACCTCTTACAATTTGTGATTATGATAGAGTAAAAGGAACTGTAACAATAGTTTTTCAAACTATGGGATATTCAACAAAGAAGATGGCAGAATATGATGTTGGAGAATATTTTAAGGATGTAGTTGGACCACTTGGGCAACCATCAGAATTTATACACGAGGATATTGAAGAATTAAAGAAGAAAAAAATTTGTTTTGTAGCAGGTGGAGTTGGTACTGCTCCAGTATATCCACAAGTAAAGTGGTTACATGAAAATGGTGTGGGAGTAGATGTTATAGTTGGTACAAAAACAAAAGATACGCTTCTTTTGGAAGAAGAAATGAAAGCAGTTGCAGGAAATCTTTATATTGCTACTGACGACGGAAGTTATGGATATCATGGATTTGTAAACAAATATCTCAAAGAACTTATTGATATTGATAAAAAAGGTTATGATCATGTAATAGCTATTGGACCAATGATTATGATGAAGAATATAGTAGCTACTACAAAAGAATATGGAATAAAGACAACAGTAAGTCTAAACCCGGTAATGGTAGATGGAACTGGGATGTGCGGTGGCTGCAGGGTTAAAATTGGAGACGAAATAAAATTTGCTTGTGTTGACGGGCCTGAATTTGATGGCTTTTTAGTTCATTTTGATGAAGCTATGAGAAGACAAACAATGTATAAAACGGAAGAAGGAAGAAAAGCCTTAAAGGTCGAAGAAGGAGACACACATCATCATGGTGGATGTGGCTGCGGAGGTGACAAATAATGGATAGAATGAAAAGAATACCAATAAAAGAACAAGATCCAAAGGTAAGAGCAACAAATTTTGATGAAGTTTGTCTGGGATATACAGAAGAAGAAGCAGTACAGGAAGCTTCAAGATGTTTAAACTGTAAAAAACCATTATGTGTAACTCAATGTCCGGTTACAATTAGCATTCCTGAATTTATTGAATGTGTCAAAAACCATGAATTTGAACAAGCTGCAAAAGTTATTGCTCAAGCAAGTTCCCTTCCAGCAGTATGTGGAAGAGTCTGTCCTCAGGAAACACAATGTGAAGGTAAATGCGTTCTTGGAGTAAAAGGAGACGCAATAGCTATTGGTAAACTTGAAAGATTTGTGGCAGATTGGTCAAGAATTAACAACATAGATTTATCAGAAACTAAGACTAAGAATGGCAAGAAAATAGCTGTTGTAGGAAGCGGACCTGCCGGATTAACATGTGCAGGAGATTTAGCTAAGCTTGGTTATGATGTCACTATATTCGAATCACTTCATGAACCGGGTGGGGTTTTAGTTTATGGAATTCCTGAATTCAGACTTCCAAAAGGTACTGTAGTAAGGCATGAAGTAGACAATTTAAAGAAGTTAGGTGTAAAAATAGAAACAAATGTAATTATTGGAATGACAGTAAGCTTGGATGATCTTATGAATGATGAAGGCTTTGATGCAGCATTCATAGGTTCTGGCGCAGGACTTCGTATGTTTATGGGAATACCAGGAGAAAACTTCAACGGAGTATTGTCAGCTAATGAATTCTTAACTAGAAACAATTTAATGAAAGCATATGATGATGAATATGATACACCTATAAAGGTAGGTAAAAAGGTTGCTGTAGTTGGCGGCGGTAATGTAGCTATGGATGCTGCCAGAACTGCTTTAAGAATGGGCGCTGAATCACATATCGTTTATAGAAGATCGGAACAAGAGCTTCCTGCCAGAGCAGAAGAAGTTCATCATGCTAAAGAAGAAGGAATAATATTTGATCTTTTAACTAATCCGGTTGAGATTCTCGGAGATGAAAATGGATGGGTTAAAGGTATAAAATGCATAAAAATGGAACTCGGAGAACCAGATGCATCTGGCAGAAGAAAACCAGTAGAAATTGCTGGATCTGAATTTGTAATAGATGTTGATATGGTAATTATGTCTTTAGGAACAACGCCAAATCCTTTAATATCATCTACTACTAAGGGGCTTCAAATCAATAAGAAAAAATGTATCGTTGCAGATGAAGAAACAGGCTTAACTTCAAAAGAACGAGTATATGCAGGTGGAGATGCCGTAACAGGCGCTGCAACGGTAATACTTGCTATGGAAGCTGGCAAAAAAGCTGCAAAGGCAATAGACGAGTTTTTAAACAAATAGTGATTTTAGATTCATATATATATTTAAAATTTATATTATATTATGCTAGAGACCCATTGTATGCAACAGTGATTGGTGCATACAATGCAGCTCATATTTTAACATTTGAGACACATTATATGACTCTCAAGGAACGGACTGGTATGTAC
>JBASLQ010000301.1:0-2001 GCA_049656425.1 Sedimentibacter sp. | reverse complement strand
AAGAATATTTTGGTTAAGACAAAGGTTGGGATTCAAAGCTTTATTCTTAAAAACCTTAAATCACAACAGTTTGATATCTTTAAATATTTTAAATTAGCGGTTTCTTGATTGTTTCATTTCTAATTTTAGGGAAACTCAAATCATTTATTATGTGCTCCATCAGATTCTTACTTATTACGGCATTCCGTATCAGTTTTTTACAGATAACCGCACTGTATTTGAATACAAGAAGAAACATGAGACCTCAATTGAGAAGAATACCTTTTCCCGTTATAGATATGCCTGCAAACAATTAGGAATCGACATTCATACATCCAGTATACCTCAAGCAAAAGGCCGGGTTGAAAGAATGTTTGGCAACCTTCAATCCCGCCTAGCCGTAGAGCTATACTTAGCCAATGTTTCCTCAAAAGCATTTGATCTGGCAACTATTCCCACTCTATGGTTATTCAATTTTCATTATTTTTTTTTATTAATTTTACTGTCTTTCATGTTTTTATTATTTTTATTTTCATCAAAATACTCAGGCTTCAAAAATTATATGTACGAATTGTGTACGCCTGATTTTTTGTATTAATTGCCATTTCAGATAATGTATCACTATATTCTTTCTCTTTCAGATCGCATTTCGAGTACGAATATCCGTCAATTTTTATTATTTTATCATATGTTATCATGTGTTAGTAAATTTGAAAAATGAGTATTTTTTTAACTTTTGTACTTGATGCTATATTATTTTTTACTTTTTAATATTATTAAATGTTATACACATGCTTTTGAAAAAATTTCAAAAGGCTTATTAAAATTACCCTTTTTATCCAACGAAAATATGAAATATTTTTGAATTGTTTATTGATAATTCTTAGCTGGATTTCAATTAAAATAAAGTTTAAAATAAATTAAATACTCCCTACCGTTCTTCTATACCCTAATAAAGGGTATAAAATATTTACTAAAAATCCTATACCCCTTTGATTTCAACCTGATACTGTATGGGTCAGCAATGCCATCATCGTCTGTTGCACCTATTATAACACTGTCTACAACGGCCTAAAATACACTTTTATCAAATGCAGTTAAAGTTTCATTTGATAAAAGTGCACGTTTAAAACCTTCAGACCTTTGACTGACTTGCTTCTCGTCGATTGTACTGGCCTGTAATACATTCATTTGACTATACAAGTACGCTAGTTCATCATCCATTTCAATTTTCTTATCTGAGTAATCTGACTTACTTATAGTACCATCTAAAAGTGTGTCAAGTAATTTCTTCGTCTTAGCTTTGAGTGCATATTTATGCTTGGTGTTCATCAGCCTATTTATGGAAGCCGTCGGCCTAACATGTTATAATAAAACCCAATAACTGCAAGGAGTTTATGTACGTATGAAACATAACTTAAATCAAAAAGACAACCGTCAGCAAATAAAACACTTTTTTCATCAAGAGCTTCGTCCCGAAGTTTATCTTCAAATTTGCAATTTGCTTTACATTATATGCAATAATTGCAGATGTGCTCGTCTCCGATTCTACTTATATTTACCAAATTAAAATATTTAATTCTCAAAACCGACTTCAACATTTATTTCTTGATTATCAACTTCAGTTTCGACTTCGACAAGATTACTAAGGCGTATGTATTCGTAAATACCAACGTTCTGGTCAATGGCTTCAAAACTTACTGCAATCGCATATTTAGCTTTAAAAAGACTTCCCCAACCCTTGTGACCACGAACGGCAATGCAAAATTCATCACTCAATTCACTTGCGTTAATTATACACCAATCTTTTTGCAAAGTCTGTTTTGAACGAGCGAAATCTCTGGCTCTACCCCAGTTTGTTCTTTCATGAATCACCCAAGAAAACTGACCGTCATCTTGTCCTGATGAATCAGCCTCAAAAATTCTTGCCTCGAAATCTTGTCTTGACTCATTCTTCTTACTACAAGTCCAATCAAGCCAAGTGGAGAGATATCTACTATGACTTCTCCGAGTTCTTTTAGG
>JBASLQ010000300.1:0-1968 GCA_049656425.1 Sedimentibacter sp. | reverse complement strand
GATTTAATTCGAGTTATTTTAAACAGCTAATCAATTTTGACAAGTTAATGTTTTGGTTATACACATTTTGGGTATTATGCTAATATGTTATATTTTAAGATTTTTAAACCGGAGGATATATGAAAATTAGAAATGTAAAAAAAATAGTTACTGGAAAAGGAACAGTTGATGGTGCCGGAGTAAGGTTAGTTAGAGTGGTAGGTTACAATGATAAAGAAGATTTTGATCCGTTTTTAATGTTAGATGCATTTGATTCAGTAAATCCAGATGACTATATCAAGGGGTTCCCATGGCATCCTCATAGGGGTATTGAGACAGTAACTTATTTAATAAGTGGAGATATAGAACATGGAGACAGCTTGGGTAATAAAGGAAGTATATTAGACGGATGCTGTCAGTGGATGACAGCAGGAAGCGGAATTATGCATCAGGAAATGCCGAAGCCTTCAAATAGAATGTTAGGCACACAGTTGTGGCTTAACATGCCTAAGACACATAAGATGGAAGAACCTAAATATTGTGATATTACAAATGAAATGGTTCCGAAAGTTCTTGAAGGAAACAATACTATAAGAGTTATTTCAGGTGATTATAAAGGTAATTCAAGTTCCGTATACGGTGATTTTGTTAAAATGCTTTACTTAGATGTTCATATGAAAAGTAACTCAGAATGGAAATTGAATGTGAACAATGATGAAACATTATTTATTTATATTGTTGAAGGTGATGGGTATTTTGGTGAGTCAAACAACATATTTGAAAGTAAAAAAGCATTATTGTTTGGAGAAGGAGAAGAATTTACTGCAAGAACAGGTGAAAATGAAATAAGATTTTTCCTATATGCAGCGAAACCGTTAAAGGAGACTATTGCGTGGGGTGGGCCAATTGTTATGAATACAAAAGAAGAATTGAACTTTGCATTCAGAGAGCTGGATGAAGGAACATTCATTAAACATAAATAAATATAGATAATAGAAAGATTAAAGGGAGCAGTAAAAAATGCAAAATAATATGATTGAACAAATAAAGAAAATTATTGAAGAAAAAAAACAAGAAAGTGCAAAGCAAGGCTATATAAAGGGCATAGAAGCAAAGCAAACAAACGGTGCACGAAAGGCAATTAAATCAAATAAAGCCGGCGGTAAATTTGACAAATAAGCAGATAAGGTTCTGTTCGGAGTGAAATAAAAACTGAAAGGATTATAAAAAAACGGGCTTCCAACTTTGCTAATTGGGAACTCGTTTTTATTATAAATAATACTATGCTTTTTCTTGAAAATCTTTCATAATAGGCACGTTCTTTAAATTGGACTTTCTGTTGTCCAAAGTGTTATGAGTTACATATTTCGTAATCATATCTTTAGGAGTATTCATTATAAAGTTATGAAGAAAAATTCTGCCATTTTTGGTATTTGCCACAGCATGATGCTCACCCTCATTAAAATAATAAACCCAGGAATGCAAACTGTTTATTACTCTGTCCAAATCCTCGTTGTCGATTAGGGTTTTTTCGTTTGTTCTGCCATATTTATCTCTAAGTATGATATAAACACTTTCTTCATCTACAACTTCATAATCATTAATAACAGCATTCTGGTGATATATTTTTATATTGCATTTTCTGTTATCCAGAGTATCCCCATTAATGTGGCTGATAGGGGTTTTAGTATTGGTACCAAGGATAAATGACTGCAAAGTTTGCTTTTCTTTAGTATATTTACCATCTGTAGAAGAACCGCTCAGAGTTTTAACAAGATAGTTGTTAAAATCCCTACTCCACTCTGCAAACCATGTTCCTTTTTCTAAAAACTTGTTTAAATCATCGGAATCTATTTTTGCATCAATAGTTGTGCCATCTTTTTTGCTTAGTTTTACAAATGCGACATTTCCTTTTACTTCATATTCATTAGCTTTAGTTTCATATTTGCTTTTTATAACAAGCACCTCTTTCTTATATTAACTTATTAG
>JBASLQ010000299.1:0-2297 GCA_049656425.1 Sedimentibacter sp. | reverse complement strand
ATGTTATTATCTCCTTAACATTAGACGTAATTTATCATATTTATGTTCACGGATATTATTTGAAGTTTTGAAGTCTGTTTCTTATGGAATTGACTACTTGCTCATCTAAATCAATTCTGTAATTTCTGGAAACTGTCTTTTCTGGTTTTGATGTATCGTAATCTTGCCCATTCCATAGAACTGCTAGTTTTATTCTTTTATAGTTACCGATAACATCAAACATATTTTCAAGCCAGAGGCTCTTGTTTCCTCCTGCTGCAGCGCAGCTGAATTCTGTAATCATCATAGGATGCTTGAACCTTGATGCATAATCATAATAAAAATGGTCATATGCTTCTGAGAAACTTCTCCATTTTTCACCGTTGTAGTAATTACCTGTGTTATATGCTGTGAGTCCTACAACATCTACATATTCATTGCCCGGGTAATAACACAGATAATTATTGTATGAAAAATTCGGGAATGACAGTTCATTTGGATTCCATACATATATTAAATTGTCAACGCCTTGCTCTTTAAATCTGTCATATATGTATCTCCAGCTTGCAATGAATAAATCTGTATCTCTTCCAACTTTGTGAGATGAATATAAAACCCATTCTCCGTTCATTTCATTATTTAACCTGAAAAGTACAGGAAAATCATATTCATTGAAGCTTTGTGCTAATTCATCTAAATAATCATCGTACTTGCCTTCTAATATGTCTAATGTTATATCTTTTTCTTTTCCATTCACAATGTCTGTAGCATACAATGTGTATTCAACAACTTTTCCCAGCTCTTTTGCCTTGTTCATGTAATCTGTTTTAAATGGCGATGAAAATGAGTTGTATAATAAAATCACAGGAAAATTATAATTCATTTTTTGTTCTAATTGTATTAATTTGTATGAATAAGGAGGAAATGTTGGTTCAAATATACCAAAATCCACTTTTTCATTGTTTACAAAATAATTGTCGTAAAATTCCTGTGTTTTTTCATCAAAATTTTTCTCTGTTGGTTCAAAAACAACATCTGCCTTCATTTCTCCGGATTTTTCTGTCAATTTAAAACTTGGCATTATGTAATCAATATACACAGGCTTGGATGATTTAATAAACACTGTTATTAATTCTTTCGATGATCTTTTAAATGTAATCGTTGCATAATAATTGCGGTCCGGTTTATCATTTGAGATTTTTTTTCTTTCATACAAAGCAATGTGTCCGTTTAATCCGTCAAAGTTGTGATTGTATTCATCTGTAATTTTAAATTCAGAATTTTCCAATATTCCCCTGTTTCCATAATTTAAATATGTTGCACTTGAATTTAATGTGTTGTAAAAGTTGTCATATAAAACTTCTACCACAAGATCTTCTGATTCAAATCTGCTTTTTACACTTACAATTTCTTCGTTTAATTTTAAACTATTGAGTAAAATCATTTCATAGCCATAAGGATTATTTGTATATTTATTATAGGTTGAAGAATAAGAGATCAATTCTGTGCTTTCTACTAATTCATCTGCATATACTGCATTTATTGAAAGAATAATAATTAGAATTGTTAATATTATCAAGTTTTTGAACTTCATGTGTTCCTCCATGTTGAACTACTTTTTTCTATAATTTTAACAAACATAACACTAAGTGTCAATTGATAAAAACTCAAGTACCTGGTACTTGAGTTTTGTTGCTTATCATGCTATAATTCTAAATATAACTTAAGGAGGATGTATTCATGGTTACTGCAGACACTTTTAAGATAGGTTTTATAAAGGAATTATACTTATTAGTTAGAAGATAAATCTTTTACTTCTGTTTCATCGTTGCTGTATAATGCAAATTTATTGTATCCGTAGTCTTTAAATTGATTTAGCTGTTTTCCCAATTTCTTTGCTTTTTCATAAACAGCAACTGTATATCCTTCATTTCTTAAAACATCTGCTTTTTTCAAAACATCTATATATTTGTCTGCTGCATCATAAAGCAATACCAATTTTTCCAGGTTAGGAACTTTGAATTTTTCATCCATTAATTGATTTACCAGTCTTTCAAACCCTATTGAAAATCCTATTGCAGGGATTCTTTCTCCAATGAAATTTCCAACCATCTCATCGTATCTTCCGCCTCCTGCTATGGAGTATCCAAGATTCTTATATGCAATTTCAAAAATCGAACCTGTATAATAACCCATTCCTCTTATTAAAGTAAAGTCAAATTCAATGTCATAATTACCGTTTGCATAAATTCTTGCTTGATCTAAAACGTCTTTAACTTCTGCAACTACTTCTTCTGAAACGCCATATTCAACAAGAC
>JBASLQ010000298.1:0-7719 GCA_049656425.1 Sedimentibacter sp. | reverse complement strand
GTTTTTAACTAATATTTCAGCAATGACTTCATCGGGATTTGAATTTTCATTAAGCTCATTTTCTGTTTTTTCAGTATTTTCTTCTTCAGTAGTTGTTTCTTCATTTGCTGTAACAGTAAAAACATACTGTCCATTTGACAATTCAATTGGCGCATCCATATCTCTTAAAATATTATTTAACACTATTTCCTTTGGACTGAAAGTTTCTCCATATATTGCAATGCTGTAATTCAGCCAGTCTTTCATATTATCTTTAACAGCTTGAATTGCTTTTTCTTCAGCTGTTGCATATATTATTGCTTCAAAATTTTCATCAGATGTATAATTTTGATTTTCAGAAATATTTTTTGCTTTCTCCAATTCTTCATCAACATATTCAAATGTATCAAGTTCAATTGGGAAATCATCAATTGGTCTTTCACCATTTTCATCTAACAACTTAGATAAAATATATGAAATTTCATTAAAATTTTTAGAATCTATTTCATCTGTATACATTTGAACAGTAAAGCTTGTAACATTATCTGCTAAAAGCTCACCATTTCTGTCTAATATTTTCCCTCTTGGAGCTTTAACCGGTATATCTTTGATTTTTTTTACATCAGCAATATCCCTGTACTCTTCTCCTTCAACTATGGTTAGTACAGCCATTCTAAAGCCCAACACGCAAAGCATAACTACAATAATCATATATAAAATATTGAATCTGTTTGTTAAAAACTTTTGTAAATTCAATTAAGTCACCTCTAATCTTTCCGGACTATTTTATATTTGATTTGTTAAATATAAAAATAATAAATTTCACTATAAAAACAACAAGTATTGTATTTAAAACTACTTCAATAAAAATGCTGCTTATTATGTTGCCTGCATATTCGACTCTGTATTTAAGAAAAAACAAAATCAAATACATAAGCAAATTCATTGCTACAGTAGAAATTGCTGTTGTAGTGCAATAAGCAATATAATTTTCCCTAAGCATATTATCACTGTAAGATCCTATAAGAGCTCCGATAAAAAAGTATATTAACGTATAGATGCCAAATACATCATACATCATGGCATCATACAAAACTCCAGTCATTATACCAATAATTCCGCCTGTCACTCCATCTGCCATCATTGCAAAAATAACTACCAATATTAAAGAAATATTTGGAACGATACCAAAAATATCAAAAAAATTAAACAGAGATGTTTGAAGAATAAAACTTACTACTACAATAGCAGCCATTATACCAAATTTCTTCATTTAACTACTATTCCTTTCATTTATCTTATCATCTTTCAACCTTAAGTACATAAACCCTGTTCAGTTTAGTAAATTCAACAGCAGGTTCTACAACAACCCTCTGTGTAGATGCATCTGTGGTTGGTACAACCTCTTTAACAACTCCAATGTATATGTCCGGGACATATATTTCACCTATGCCTGATGTTACAAGAAAATCGCCTTCACTTGCTTTGGCTTTACTGTTGAAAAAGTATCCTGTTACAGCTCCATCAATACTTCCTTGAATAATTCCACTTTCATCACTGTTAATGTCCCTGAAACTTACTTTACAGCTTTCATCCAACAATGTTATTACTTTTGACCAATTAGATGATGTTTCTGCAACTATGCCTACAAGCCCTATTTGCACAACACCCTTGTCTGTTTCAACAGCATGAACTACAATGTCATTTTTCTTCAAACCGTCATTTTCGCCCTTATCTATTGTAAATCTGCTGAACCAATTTGAATCGTCCAACGCAATTACTTGTCCAACAACATAATCATATGAAAGATTTTTTTTCATTTCATATTCAGTTTCTAAAGCATCAGACTTATTTACAATGTTTTCTAAAGATCTTACTTGTTCTTGTAATTCGTAGACATTGTCTGTCAACATTATATTTTCTTCACGCATTCTGACTATTTCCTGGACAGAAACAATAGAATTGGTCAATGTCTGTCCGGTATTAAAAGTAAGTTTTTGAAAACCTGAAACAACATTTCCCAGGAATCCCAAATTTACGCCATCCATTCTGTCTATTGAAGACAGCCCAATTAATATAATCAATATGAAAATTGTAAGCCAAAACAATACCGTTTTAAAGTGATTTTTAATAAAATTCATTCGCTCACCGCTACATGTCCTCACATATTTTGCCTGCACCCAAAGCAACACATTGCAACGGGTTTTCAGCTATATAAACTTTTAATCCAGTTTCTTTTTCAATATAAATATCTAAACCTTTAAGCAAAGCTCCGCCGCCTGTTAAATATATACCATTGGCATAAATGTCAGCTGATAATTCAGGAGGTGTTCTTTCAAGCACTCTTTTTATTGCATTCACTACACTTTTTACTGTTTCAATAACAGACTCCCTTATTTCATCACTTGTAACTGTCATGTGAAGAGGAAGACCCGAAACAATGTCTCTGCCTCTGATTTCCATTTCCTTAGTATAATCTTTTTGCGAGTTGTTTGAAACTCCTTCTGAATCAGCTTTTCTTGAATTTTTTGCAGCGTTTTTTTCAGAGTAATATTCTTTGCTTGCATTACCTAATACCATTTTAATTTTTTCTGCAGTAACAAGACCTATTTCCATTTTATATTTAAGTTTTATATATTCTTTAATATTAACATCCATATCATCTCCTGCTATGCGCAAAGAGTCACTTTCAACAATGCCACCAAGAGAAATTATTGCAATTTCAGTTGTGCCTCCGCCGATGTCAATTATCATATTTCCAACAGGCTCATCTACCGGAAGCCCGGCCCCAATAGCTGCAGCCATTGGTTCCTCTACAAGTTTAACTTTTCTTGCACCGGAATCATATGCAACTTCTTCCACTGCTCTTCTTTCAATAGAAGTTACACCAACAGGCACACAAATAACTACGTTAGATTTAATAAAACGCTTCTTATTTAATGCTTTGTTAATAAAATATTTAATCATTGCCCTTGTTATTTCAAAATCGGCAATCACACCGTTTTGCAGCGGTCTTATTGCATTTATTGTTTTAGGTGTTCTGTCAAGCATCGCTTTAGCATTTTCACCAACAGCACAAACCTCATTTGAACCAGTATTGACTGCTACAACTGACGGTTCATTTACTATTATTCCTTTATTGCTCACATACACTAATGTGTTTGAAGTTCCTAAATCTATCCCTATTTTTTGTGTAAACAAATCAAAAAATCCCATTTTTGTTTCCTTTCATTAAGTGGTTTATTAAATCAAGCCTTCTTCTTTAAAACTGAAAAACACGCCATCACCGATTATTATATGATCTAATACTTTTATTCCTAATATTTTACCGCACTCATCCAACCTGTTTGTCAGCATAATATCTTCGTGGCTAGGTTCTGATTCCCCGCTTGGATGATTGTGAACTAAAATTATTGAAGAGCATGAATTAGCAACAGCTTCTGTAAATACTTCTCTTGGGTGGACTATGGAGCTGTTCAGACTTCCAACAGAAATTTGAGATATTTTTTTTATATTATTTTTTGTATCTAATAATATAATTTTAAAATACTCTTTTTTATAATAACGCATCTCCTCCATCATTACAACCGCAGCATCACCTGGAGAAGAAATTTTAATTTTATCAATTTTTAAAGTGCTTATTCTTTTGCTGATTTCCCCTATGGCCATAAGCTGCGCCGCTTTACAATCATTAATGCCTTTATATGTTTTAAACTTTTCAGCAGTTCCGCCAGCTATATTTCTGAGTCCGTTTCCATCTTCATTAAGAATTCTTTGCGCCAGCATAATAACATTCTCATCCTTGCTCCCAGTCCTTAATATTACTGCGATAAGTTCGGAGTTTGACAAAGTATTAGCTCCATATTTAAGCAATTTTTCCTGTGGTCTGTCATCTAAAGGTATTGATTTTATGGTATAATTAGTATTGTCCATTTCAACCTCCAATATGCAATATTTAAATCAGACTAATTCTTTAACTAAAGCAATTTTTGAGAAAAATGTTTTGTCATTATATTATTTAATTTATTTGTTGGTAAGCCTTTAACATTATTGTAACAGCCATTTATTTTTTTTACAAGAAGTTCGCCGTAACCTTGTATGCCATATGCGCCCGCCTTGTCAATATATTCACCTGTATTTAAGTATTTAATAATAAAATCATCACTAAGTTCATTGAATTCTACAAAAGTTTCCTCGTAGTCAACTACTTTCCTGCCTGTAACATTGTCTATAACGCAAATGCCTGTAAAAACACTGTGCAGCTTACCTGAAAGTGTCTTGAGCATATTAAAACCATCTTGAAAATCATTAGGTTTACCAAGTATTTTATCAATAAAAACTACTGTATCAGCTGATATTATCAAGCCTTCATCTCTACATTCACTATATACTTTCATGGCCTTTTCAAAAGCTATTTTCATAACAGTTGTTTCAGGCAAATCATGTTCATTGACATTTTCAAATATATCTGACGGGTAAATTTTTATATTTTCAAAATATTTTGAAAGCATCTCAATTCTCCTTGGAGATTTAGATGCTAAAATTATCTCTTTCATCACGCATCCTTAAAGTTTTCTATAAGCTATTATTGCAATAAATATTCCAATTATTCCTGCAACGGTAAGATTGGCACTAAATCCAAATGTCAAAGTAAATATGCTTAAATCCAAAGTTGCAGGACCAAAACCTATAACTTCTCCATAATTTAAGACAGGAAGTATCCCAGAAAAAGCCTTGCCGAGAATTGTACCAATAATAACTGATGTCAGCAGCAGTAAAATAAAATAAATAGAATTTCCCTTCCTCATATTAAGCCTCTCTTCCTAATTTCAATACAGTCTTGTTTAAATTGTCTGATATAAATATTGAAGTATATCCAACAAAACATCCTGTAAAAATACTTACCAATGATAAAATCGGCAAATAGTAATACAAGTTAAATGTACCAAATATTATTGCTGCTACTGTAACTTGAGTAGCATTGTGAGTCATTGCACCTAAAACACTTATACCTATAAGGCTTAATCTTTTAAAGTATCTGCATCCAATGTACATTACCACAGTGCTCATAATTCCGCTTGCAATACTGTAAATAAATGTAATGGGATTAGTTGCCACAAGCATTAGAAGTATGCATCTTAGAATTACTACCAACAATGAATCTTTAAAACCAAAAACTACAATTACAGTTAATGTTATAATGTTTGCTAAGCCGAGTTTCGCACCTGGAGCTATATATGGCAATGGTATCATACCTTCTATAATACTGAGTATTAATGCTGATGCTGTAAGCAGTGATAAAAAAATATATCTTTGTAATTTATTCATGATTTTCTCTTTCTTAGTTTATTATGCTAATTTGTAGTAAAGTCAAGATCATCTTTTTCATCTTTTTCATCTTGTTCTATCTTTATCAACAGCTGATTAGGAAGGCAAACAATGATTTCGCCATCATTGCTGATTTTTCCCTGATGTAAGCAATTCTTATCCGGGCAGCTTGCATCACGTATCCATATTTGACCATTCTCAATATGTACTGTATTGTAACCGGCATTTTTGTCTCCTATGGTAAATTCATTTTTATAATCATCCGTTAAAACATATTCACCAACCAATTCATTTTTAGAGTATATATATGCTTTTTTTTCATTTGCATGTACAACATTGCTTCCTCCAAAAAAAATCATTGCAATATTTATTACTACTATCCCTGCAATCAAAGCAACATCAAATTTGTTAATTTTTTTTTTCATAATATTCCTTTTAATTATTTTAGATTATTTATTTTATCATCATTTAAACTTTATTTCAAGATTGTATATTTAAATTTAAAACTTTTTTCGACATAATACTAATTTCAAACAGCTTGATGCATTATATATTTTCTGATTTACATATATAAATAAAAATGCTAAGATTAATATATAATAATCCATAAACAATAATATAATCTTAATTTGAGGTGACAATTGCTAATATACAAAATAACTCAAGACAACTTAATAGAAACAACTTTTGAATCATTTACTAATGATGACATAAATAAATATTGGCTTATGTTCAGTCCTGATGAACTAAGTAAAAAAAATACTTATTTTCATTTCAGTAACCAATCTGTTAATGAATGCATCCACAATGATGACACTCCAAAACTTGATATATATGAAAATTACAACTTTGGAATACTTAACATAATTGATGCTAATCAGGATTTATTCAATGTAGATGAACTTGACTTTTATATGACCAAAAGATTTTTAATTTTCGTATCAAAAATAAATTTACATATATTTAAAGAAATAAAAGATGATATTTATGCCAAAGGCACACTGAACCTGGGTTTGGAAAGTATACTTTACTCGTTATTTGATAAATTGACAGTAAAAGACTATAATATACTTTCAAATCTGGAATCTGAAATATCAAGTGTGGAAGAAGATGTAATAGAAGGCAAGACCAAGGACTACATAACAGATATAGTATCATTGAAAAACAAACTTTTATTTTTAAAAAAACATTATGAGCCCCTTATAGATATTGTCGAAGATTTAACTAAAAATGAAAATAATATTCTTGATGAAAAGTCAATTTCTCATTTTGTTATATTGTTCAACAGAATTGAACGACTTAACAGAAAAGTAGGTAATCTGAGGGATTATGCAACTCAAATAAGAGAATCTTACCAAGCTCAATTAGAAATTAATACCAATAACACAATGAAACTATTTACAGTTTTAAGTGCTGTTTTTTTACCATTGACATTCATAGTAGGATGGTATGGCATGAATTTCACATATATGCCTGAACTGCACTGGAAATTTGGCTATATTTTTGTCATGGTGCTCAGCGTTTCTGTTTTAGTTTTTTGTCTTTGGTTATTTAAGAAAAAGAAACTTTGGTAATTACAATTGACAATAAAAACCATGGCAATACGTAAATTATTTATGTATTGCCATTAACATTTCTTAAAATTTAAATTTCTCATGCTTCAATAACCATGAAATCAGTAACAAGCCTTGATAATTTATTATTTGAATCAAATCCGTAATATGTAGGAAATGTTCCGTCATTCCATCCGCTTGCAAATATAATTATATTACTTCCGTTGTTTTTGTCTATCTCAACATCTGCACATGAAAAATCGCTGTTTTTCACTGCATTTCTTATATTCTTTTCATAACTTTCAAGTTCATCTTCATCCATTACATCAAGAATTTCCATTACATGTTCATCCATGAAACATCCAAGGCCATTTTCAACTTCATATCCCATGAATTCATCAATTCCAAATCCTTTTGCAGATTCACCTTCTAATAATGCCATTTCCCATTTAGACGGAACATTGTCATTAAATCTTATTTCTGAAATAACTGTTTGCGTTTTTCTGTTTTCAGTTTTGCCAACATATATGTTTACTGCATATGTGCCTGGCTTAACATGTTCAGAATAGCTTTCATCATCATACATTAAAATAGGATCAGTGGCAATAATTTTGCCTGTTGTGAGTTTAAGCCTTCCTGCTTCAATTTTTTCTATATTCATTCTGCCAAACTCTGTATCAATCATATGAGTGTTGCCATTTGTTATATTAAGCACATCTAAATTTATATACATATTTTGCTCCTTTGATTATTTTTTTCTTTCATTGAGTATTTTTTTCAACTCATCCATAAAAGTATTAATATCCTTAAACTTCCTGTACACAGAAGCAAACCTCACATATGCAACGTCGTCTACGCC
>JBASLQ010000297.1:0-6166 GCA_049656425.1 Sedimentibacter sp. | reverse complement strand
GATTGTATAAGCGATTTAATATTGCCTGATCTGTTACATCTTCTTCATATACTTTGTTGAAAAAGCATGAATATGTTCCAGTATGACATGCATTTCCGACCTGATCAACTTTCATTAAAATTGCATCTGCATCACAGTCATAATATAAACCCTTTAAATATTGAACATGTCCTGATGTATCCCCTTTTCTCCAAATACAATTTCTGCTTCTGGAAAAATAACATGCTCTTTTTTCATTTAATGTTATTTCCAATGATTCCTTATTCATGTATGCTACCATTAATACTTCGTTTGTTTTATACTCCTGTGTTACTGCAACTACAAGACCTTTTTCATCAAATTTCACTTCATTTAATATTTCTTCAAAATCCATTTATATATCCGCCTTTTATATGTTTTATTATTCTACATTCTTATTTCAACGCCGTTTTCTTTTAAATATTTCTTTAAATCCATTATTTTAATTTCACCGAAATGAAATACAGATGCTGCAAGAATGCCGTCAACATTAGCATATTTAACTGCTTCTAAAAAATGTTCATACTTCCCGGCACCGCCAGAAGCAATAACAGGCACATTTACTGCATCAGTTATTTTTTTCAACAATTCTAAATCATATCCGCTTTTCATGCCATCTTCATCAATGCTGTTTACAACTACTTCCCCTGCACCAAGCTCAACACCCTTTATGGCCCATTCAATGGCGTCTAAAGAAGTTTTTTCTCTTCCTCCCTTAATATATACGCTCCATGAACCTTCATCATTTTTTTTTGCATCTATGGACAATACAACACATTGATTTCCAAAACGTTCTGATGCTTCTTTAATAAGTCTGGGATTTTTAACAGCTGAGGAGTTAACTGATACTTTATCAGCTCCGTTTCTTAAAATATATTTAAAATCTTCTAATGTAGAAACGCCTCCTCCAACTGAAAATGGTATGTTAATTTCATGTGCTACTTGTTTTACAAATTCCAAAGAAGTTTTTCTTTCTTCATTTGAAGCTGTAATATCATAAAAAACAAGTTCATCAGCTCCGGAATCACTGTAATATTTTCCAAGTCGTGCCGGATCATCAACGTCTTGTATATCTTTGAAATTTTTACCCTTCACAACTCGTCCGTTCTTGACGTCCAAGCAAGGTATTATTCTTCTTGCAAGCATGTAATTTTCCTCGCTTCTTTAAAATCTAATTTGTTGTCATAAAGTGCTTTTCCTATTATGGCTCCATACATATTCATGTCGTTTAATTTTTGAATGTCTTCAAGAGTTGTAACTCCTCCGGATGCAATAATATTTAAGTTTGTTTGCTTTGACAATTCTTCATAAACATGAAAATTTGGTCCGGAAAGCATACCGTCTTTTGATATGTCAGTATAAACCAAAGTTTTAATGCCAATGTTTTCTAAGAATTTGCATATATCAATGGAATCAACATCACCAACAGACTGCCAGCCTCTTGTGGCAACTTTGCCGTTAAATGCATCAATTGATACTGCTAAATGTTCTTTGTAAATTTTAGCAAGTTTTGTAAGAAGTTCTTGATTTTCAATTGCCATTGTGCCTACTATTGCTCTTTCGACACCAATATCCAAAAGATTTTTGATTCTTTCTTCGTCTCTGATTCCTCCGCCGGTTTGCATTGGTATTTTAATTGATTTTGCTATTTTTTCAATTGACTTTCTGTTTTGAAAGCCTTCGTTTTTTGCTCCGTCCAGGTCTACAACATGCAGGTATTCTGCTCCTACGCTCTCCCATTTTTTCGCCATTTCTACCGGATCATCAGAGTAAACATTCATTTGATCAAATTTTCCTTGAGTAAGTCTTACACATTTGTTGTCTTTTATATCTATTGCCGGAAATAATATCATTATATTTCAGACAGGGGGACGTTTCACCTGTCTTCTCCCTTCCTATTTTTCTATAATTTCTTTGTATGCTTTAAGTATGTTAAGACCTGTATCTCCGCTTTTTTCAGGATGAAACTGAATGCCGTAAACATTGTCTTTTCTCACTATTGCAGGAATTTTCTTTTCATATTCTGAATATGCTACAAGCTCAGAATTATCTGATGCTGCATAGTAGGAATGCACAAAATACACATATTCATCTTCTTTTATATATTTCAATATTGGATCTTCTTTATTGAATTTAAGATTATTCCATCCCATGTGAGGAACCTTCAGCTTAACATCCAGGTACTGAATATTTCCTTTTATAAGTCCAAGTCCGTCATAATCACCATATTCAAATCCTTTTTCATATAACAGCTGCATTCCCAAACAAATACCTACAATGTATTTTCCTTTTGAAACTTCATCCTTTATTACAGCACTGAGGCCAGATTCATCCAGAAGTTTTATAGCATCTCTGAATGCTCCAACCCCTGGCAGTATAAGTGATTTTGCATTTCTCAAATCTTCCTCTTTATTGCTGATTTTTACATCTACATTAAGTTTTTCAAACGCTCTTTGAACAGATGCCAGATTTCCCATTCCATAATCAATTATAACATGCATCATAAAGCCCCCTTCGTGGATTGAAGACTGTCAGAAGTTATGCGGCTTGCTGTTTTTAATGCTCTTCCAAATCCTTTGAATACAGCTTCTATTTTATGGTGGTCATTTTCACCGTAAAGAACATCAATATGAAGTGTTGTCATAGAATTATTAACAAATCCTTTAAAGAATTCTTTAAAATCCTCCGTTGCCATTTCTCCAATCATGTTGCGGTTAAAATCAACATTGTAAACAAGGTACGGCCTTCCGCTAAAATCAAGTGCTACTCTTGCCAATGCTTCATCCATAGGCAAAAACACGAAACCATATCTTTCTATGCCTTTTTTATCCCCAAGAGCATTTTTGAATGCTTCACCAAGAGCTATTCCAACATCTTCAGCAGTATGATGAGAATCTACATCCAAATCACCCCTGCAAATTATTTTAAGATCAAAGCATCCATGGAATCCGAACAATGTGAGCATGTGGTTTAAAAATCCAATGCCTGTGTCAATGTCTGTTTTTCCGCTGCCATCAATATTTAGTTCAACCTGTATATCTGTTTCTTTTGTTTTTCGATTTACAGTGCTGCTTCTCATATGCTTCCTCCAACAATATTTTTTATTTCTTCTATTAATATGTCGTTTTCTTCTTTTGTGCCCACTGTAATTCTGTTGTAAACTTCTCCGTTATAATTGAATTTTCTTATAAGTACTCCACAGCTCATGAGTTTTTCAAATAAGTTATCAACAGGTGCCTTAACAAATATGAAATTTGCCCCTGACGGGTATACTGTAAAATTTAAATTTTTTAAAGATTCACTAAGTTCATTTCTTAATTTTTTGACACTGCTTGTATAATAATTTACTCTTTCTAAATTGTCCAATGCCAGTTCAGCTGCATATTGGGATAATATGTTTATGTTGTATGGAACCTTTACTTTCCAAATGTAATTCAATGTTTCTTCCTTCGCAATCATGGCTCCGACTCTTAAACCTGCAAGTCCAAATGCTTTTGACAAAGTTCTCATTACTATTAAATTTTCATATTTATCAATTAAATCAACTACTGAATTTTCAGAAAAGTCCACATAAGCTTCATCTAAAATTATAAGTGAATTTTTAACATTGTCTAAAAGTTTTATTACTTCTTCCCTTGTGGATAAAAGGCCTGTAGGATTGTTTGGATTACAAAGAATTACAATTTTAGGGTTTATTTCATTTGCAGCATTTATAAGCTTATCAATATTTTGGGTGTAATCTTTTTCATATTCAATTCCCACATATTCAGCGCCGCAAAGGTCGCAGTATGTTTGATACATGCTGAATGAAGGAACAAAACTAATTACTTTGTCTTTTTTGTCACAGTATGCATTAATAACTGTGTTTATTATTTCGCTTGAACCATTCCCAACCATTATATTTTCAGCTTTACACCCATAATAAACTGACATTTTCTCTCTTAATACTTTTGAATCGCTGTCCGGATATAAATTAGCTTGAAAATTTTCAATTTTAAATCCATCTTTTAATAAATAGTTGCTTCCTTCATTTGCATCTAGCTTTACTTTGTATGGAATGTCATTTACAAAATATGCCTGCAATTTTTCAACGCTTGGTTTTAGTTTTATCATAATAATTACCTTTCTTTATTTTATTTTAAAGTTTCCTGATTTTTACTGCATTTGCGTGTCCAGTGAGACCTTCATTTTCAGCAAAGCGCACTATGTCTTCGCTGCTTTCTCTCAAAGCTTCTTTGCTATAATAAATAAGTGAAGTTTTCTTTATAAAATCATCAACAGAAAGTGCTGATGAAAATTTAGCAGTTGAGCTAGTTGGCAATGTGTGGTTTGGTCCTGCAAAATAATCTCCAACCGGCTCAGGACTGTACTCTCCAAGAAAAATTGCACCTGCATTTTTAATGCTTTTATAAAGCTCAAAGCAGTTTACTGTCAGAAGTTCCAAATGTTCAGGAGCTATTTCATTTGCTAAATCAATGCATTGTTTCATGCTGTCTGCAATTATTATGGCACCTTGATTTCTCAAGGATTTCTCTATTATTTCATTTCGTTCAAGTTCTTTGACTTGGTTTTCCAGCTCTTTTACAACTTTTTCTGCTAAAGAAAATGAATATGTTATTAAAATTGATGCTGCCATTTCATCATGCTCAGCTTGTGAAATCATATCTGCTGCAATAAACTCAGGATTTGCCTTATCATCAGCAACTATTAATATTTCGCTTGGACCTGCTATCATGTCAATTCCAACAAATCCAGAAACTCTTCTTTTTGCTGCTGCAACAAATATATTGCCAGGACCGGTGATTTTATATACTTTAGGTATAGACTCAGTACCATAAGCAAGAGCTGCTACCCCTTGTGCTCCGCCAACTTTAAATATTCTGTCAACTCCGGCTAAAGAAGCTGCAACTAAAATTGAATCCTTAATTGTTCCGTCTTTTTGAGGTGGAGTAATCATTATTATTTCTTTTACACCTGCTATTTTTGCGGGTATTGCATTCATCAACACTGTGGATGGATATGCAGCTTTACCGCCCGGTATGTAAATACCTGCTTTTTCTATTGGATTTATAAGCTGCCCTATAAGTATATCTTTTCCTTCAGTTTTGTATTGATATCCTGTTCTTTTTTGTTTTATGTGAAAAGTTTCAATATTTTGTTTTGCCTTTTTAATTGTATCCATGAGTTTTTCATCTATTGTGTTGAAAGCTTCATTTATTTCTTCCTGTGTTACTTCCAGATTTTCTAAATAAACTTTGTCAAATTCATATGTATACTTCTTCAAAGCTGAATCTTTGTTTTTTTTCACATCTTCCAGAATTGCATCAACAATTTCATATACATTGTTGTAATCCCGTGCATTGCGTTTTTGAAGGTCTTCTATGAAATTTTGTATGTTATCTTTCTTAATTATCTTTACCATACTCATCCTCTTTCCTGATTAACTCAATTATTTCCTTAATTTCTTTTCTTTTGAACTTATAGCTTATTTTATTGGATATTACCATTGCAGAAATGTTGTACATATCTTCAAAAACTTCAAGTCCATTGGCTTTTAATGTATTGCCTGTTTCAACAATATCAACAATAACATCTGAAAGACCTAAAATTGGTGCAAGCTCTATTGAACCGTTAAGTTTTATAATTTTTATTTTTTGTCCTTTGCTGTTAAAATATTTCTTTGCAGTTTCAGGAAATTTTGTGGCGACTTTTATAATTGTGTCATCTTTAAATATTTTCTTGCCTTTAATGCCTGCAACTGACAATTTGCATTTGCCTATGTTCATTTTGTACAATTCATATATATCAGATCCGTTTTCCATTATCATGTCTTTTCCCGAAATACCTATGTCTGCAACTCCATTTTCAACATATGTTATAACATCAGAATTTTTTAACAGCAAGAATTTAATATTTCGTGTTTCATCATCAAATACAAGTTTTCTTGATTTTTCATCTATTGATTCCCCAATGCCGGCTGCCTTGAACATATCTATAGCCTGGCTTCCTAATCTTCCTTTCGGTATTGCAATGGTTAAACTCATTACTGCTCCTCCTTGTACAGAACTTTTATCAATTCATCCAACTCAACAGTAAATCCAATGGCAGGTATTTTATATCCATATTGCTCTGTAAATGAATCATACCG
>JBASLQ010000296.1:0-1614 GCA_049656425.1 Sedimentibacter sp. | reverse complement strand
GTCTTGTTTTCTACCCTTTTAGGCTATTGATTTTCCAATTTCAAGTGATTTACTTAATTGTTGGATTCTAGAGCATTTTTTATTACATATGTTATTAATTATTCTATTTTTCTCACAATTAGTAATTATTTCCTAGATTCCCTAGCTTCAATAATACTGTCTAAAAATATATCTCTTTTGTCAATTCCTCTAAGTATATATGATATATCACTGGAATATTTTCATCCTTGCCGTTCGTGGTATATTAAAAGCACCTCACTATTACTATAATAATAGTTTAACAAAATAAAATAATATTATTAATATTGTAGGTTTTATTCCATTAACTGTAAATGTATAAAATATATAAGCGCCAAGACAGATGAAGCACGAAGCCACTCCGTGGCAGCGCTTCGCGTTATTTAAACAAAAACAGAACAAGTAGGATATAGAGATTCAAACAGCAAACGCTAAAGCGGAAAAATAAAACATAAAAAATGTTGAAGTATACAAAATATACTTCAACATTTTTGTTTTTTAAAGAAATAAAAGTAGACAAGTTTTAAATATTAAGTTAATATTTAATCACGATAAAAAAATAATAAGGAATATTAAAACCACCTACTCTTATGAAAAAAATATACCATACAAATCAAAAAAAATCAATAGCCAAATTTTGCAGAGGACCACCTTTTATGATTTTGATTTTTAATCAGTAAGAATAAAATCATAGGAGGAAATAATGGAACCAAAAGTAAAACTACAAAAATGCTTAGAAATGAGCGGTCTTAAGAGCGAAACCTGCAAGGGTTACACGTATAAAATAAATTCATTTTTAAAAGAAATAGATAAAGAAGCAAATGAAATAACATTAGATGACATATTAGAATATTTAAGACATCTTCGATATGTTAAAGAATATTGCATCGGAACAGTAAATGGCTATAGAAATGCAATTAAATACTTTTATGAGGTTGTACTTGAAAAGAGGTGGATAAATAAAAAAATACCACGTCTAAGGGGTTACAATCCTTTACCATCAGTATTAAGTAAAGAAGAAGTAATTAAATTTATTGAATTAATGCCAAAGGAAATATATAAAGTTATCCTATACACTATGTATTCATCAGGACTTAGAGTAGGTGAAGTAGTAGCTTTAAAGGTAAAAGATATAGATTCAATTAGAATGCAAATATATATTGCCCAAGGTAAAAATGGCTCTGCAAGATATTCAATATTATCAAAACGAAGTTTAAAAATGCTTAGGTATCATGTTTTGCAATACAAAAAAAAGTACGGATATAAATTTTTACCCGAAGACTATCTTTTTCCGTCTAACAGAAATACAACCGGACATATCACAAAGAAAACAATCAAAAACAATATTACAAAAGTAGTAAGTAAATGTTGTTTTACAAAGAGGATAACTTCACACAGCCTAAGACATGCGTTCGCAGCTCATATGTTAGAAGCAGGGGCTGATATATATGTAATCAAGGAATTATTGGGACACAAAAGTATTCAAAGTACAAATATATATCTTCATATGGCATCATCTTCATTAATGAACATAAAGAGTCCATTTGATGGAGATATGAAATCATGAGCGATATAAAAACAATACAAGATATATTT
>JBASLQ010000295.1:0-6208 GCA_049656425.1 Sedimentibacter sp. | reverse complement strand
ATGCCGCCATAGCCTCCGGTTCCATTACCGTTGCAAGTTTCCTGTCTAGCTTCGATATTAGCATATATTGCATCAGCTTCTTCTTGTGTAAGAGTTCCGTCTGTAACTTTTTCTTGTAAAAAAGCTTTTTTGCTTTCAAGCATTTCAGTATTGAATTCTTCCCACAAACCTTCATCATATGCAATTTGTCCGTATGTTATATCATTGTCATTTTTTACTGCTGTAACTTCTTCAATGCTGTTTCCTGTAAGTTCTGAAACAATCTGTGCAGGAGAGTTGTTGGTATAAGCAAAAGCTGTTAATGATGTTGCTGCAAATGCAAATACTACCAAGATAACCACTGCTATTTTTTTGAATTTTTTCATTTTGTTGCCTCCTATAGTATATTTGTTTTCTATATTAACAATATAATAAATAATTGTGGCAAAAGTATGTTTTTTTTATAATTATTTTATGAAATTTTTATTTTAAAAAACATAATTTTGCCACACAATAATTTTTCATTATGGTATAATTACTTATCAAATAAATGAGGTGGTATTATGGCAATAATGCTGATTGCAGATGATAACAAGCAAATTACATCCATATTAGAACAATATGCAAAAAATGAAGGCTTCGATGTACAAATAGCCCTGAACGGCAGAGAAGCATTGAAAGCATTTGAAAAACATAACCCGGATATAATATTGCTTGATGTAATGATGCCGGAAATGGATGGTTTTGAAGTGTGTCGAGAAATCAGAAAGCAATCAAATGTGCCCATTATTATGATTACAGCAAGAGGAGAAGACTTTGAAAGAATAATGGGACTCGACATTGGTGCAGATGATTATATAGTTAAGCCATTTTCTCCTGCGGAGGTTATGGCAAGAGTAAGAGCAATTATGAGAAGAATTATGCCTGATGATAAAAAAAACAGTCAAATTTTTTCATACGACAACTTAAAAATAAATATAAATGACTACATAGTTACAATTGATAATAAAAGCGTTTCTTTGACAAAAAAGGAAATTGAAATTTTATGGACGCTTGTTTCCAATAAAAACAAGGTTTTTACAAGAGATAATCTGCTTAACAGCCTATGGGGCTATGATTATTACGGTGATAACAGAACAGTGGACTCACACATTAAGAGGCTTCGCTCTAAACTTGATGATTATGAACATGAAAGCTGGGAAATTAAAACTATTTGGGGTGTCGGCTACAAATTCGAGGTAAATGAAGATGAAAAATAAAATAGCAATAAAACTCATTGCATATTTTTCTGCAACACTTCTTATATTTTCTATAGTTATTGGCGGAATATTCATGAGCCTTTTCAGAAAAAACACAATTCAAATTCAAAAAAAAGACATAGAGAACCGTGCTTTGACAATTGCAGATACTATTTCCGAACTTATGGAAGGCAGTTTAAGTTTTGGAAATGGAATGCAGGGTGGAATGATGGGCATGGGAGGCATGAATCAAAGTCTTGGTTCTTATGTGAGAAACTTAGACGATATTGCAATGGCTGATGTATGGATTGTAGATGAAAACTTAAATCTTTTAACTATAGGTGCAATGGCAAATATGCATTATATGTATTCAGATTTGCCTGAAGATGCGGATGTTGTTGTGAAGAATGTATTTAAAGGAAATACTACATTTAGTGAAGGATTTAGTAACCTCTTGGAATCACCTACATTGACTGTAGGTACTCCTATAAAAGCAGGCGATGAAATAATAGGAGCATTGCTTATTCATTCTCCTGTTGAAGGAATGAATGCTGCAGTATATGATGGATTTAAAATATTAGCTTTAAGTATTGTTATTGCTCTTATTTTATCTATCATATTATCAATAGCTTTAGCAGTATCTTTTACAAATCCGCTGAAAAAAATGAAAAACACTGCACTTGTTCTTGCAGAAGGAGATTACAGCGCAAAAACAGGCATTAACCAAAATGATGAAATTGGAGAATTGGCTAGTACAATAGATGTATTAAGTGGAAGACTTGACAAAGCAAGTCATGAAAGCGAGATTCTTCAAAAACAGCGCCAGGATTTTATAACTAATATTTCTCATGAACTAAGAACGCCGGTAACTGTAATTCGTGGTTCGCTTGAAGCAATTTGCGATGGAGTTGTAAAAGACACAGAACAAGTTAAAGAGTATCATCAGCAAATGCTTAATGAAAGCAAGAGTTTAGAAAGACTTGTCAATGATTTGCTTGAATTATCAAGGCTTCAGAATGCTGATTTTAAAATAGAAATGCAGGAGCTTAATATTTGTGATGTCATTAAAGATGCAGTAAGAAGCGCTTCAAGCATAGCAATAAGGAAAAATATTAATATTGATTACAGTCAAGACAAGGATGTGTTGTCAGTAAAAGGTGACTATGGAAGGCTTCGTCAAATGTTTTTGATAGTAATTGACAATGCAATCAAATTTTCTCCTGAAAACAGTATAATATATTTAAGTTTAAAGAATAATACAATAACTGTAAAAGATGAAGGAATTGGAATTTCTAAGGATGATATGCCTTATATTTTCAATCGCTATTACAGAGTGAAATCTGTAGAAAATGAAACAGGAACAGGTCTTGGACTTACAATTGCACAACAAATTGCTAACAGGCACAATATAAATATGTCAGCTGTGAGTGAACAAAATATTGGAACAAGCTTTATTTTTGAATTTATAATTTGATTATTTATTTAGTATGAGAAAAGAGGACGCAACATATGATTACAAAAGTAAATAAAAAAAACGGTGATGAACTTTCAATTTTAGGGTTTGGATGTATGAGGCTGCCCACAAATGTCGGAATAATTGATGAACCTCGTTCTATTGCTATGATACGTGATTCAATAGAAAAAGGGGTTAATTATTTTGATACAGCATACATATACAATGCAGGAAAAAGTGAATCACTTCTTGGAAAAGCACTGTCAGGCGGATATCGAGAAAGAGTAAAAGTGGCTACTAAGCTGCCGCAATATTTGTTGAAAAGTCTTGATGGCGCAAAGAAAATCATGGCAACTGAGCTTGAAAGGTTGCAGACGGATTATATTGATTATTACCTGCTTCACATGCTGACAGATAAACCAAAGTTTGATAAACTTGTATCCATGGGAATTATGGAATGGCTGGAAGAATTAAAAGCAAATGGAACAATCAGAAACATTGGCTTTTCATTTCATGGAGGCAAAAATGATTTTGAACTTATTGTAAAAGCATATCCATGGGATTTTTGTCAAATTCAATACAATTATTTGGATGAAAACAATCAAGCCACAAAGTCCGGACTGCAGCTTGCATCTTCATTAGGTATTCCGGTGATAATTATGGAGCCATTGAGGGGTGGGAAATTAGTCAACAAACTGCCTCATAATGCAGTTGATGCTTTTAAAAACTACGATGAAAACAGATCTCCAGCAGAGTGGGGACTTAGATGGGTATGGAATCATCCCGAAGTAAATGTTGTATTGTCGGGCATGAGCAACGAAGAACAAGTGGAAGAGAATATTAGGATTGCTTGTGATGCAAAAGAAAATTCTCTTACAGAAGAAGAGCTTGAAATTTTTGATGAAGTTAAAAAAGTGTTGATGGAAAAAACAAAAATTCCATGTACTGCTTGCGGATACTGTATGCCATGCCCTCATGGTGTGAATATTCCAGGATGTTTCTCAAGCTATAACGACAAATATTTGCTAAATGACAAAATGGCTAGATGGAAATATATGCAGACTTTAGGTGCATTGTCTGCTAAACCGGCATTTGCTTCACAATGTAAGGAATGCGGCAAATGTGAACTTCATTGCCCGCAAAAAATAGAAATACGAAAAGAGTTAAAAACAGTGAGCAAGGAAATGGAAGGAATATTGTTTAAACCTGCTGTAGGTATAGCAAGAAAAGTACTAAAAATAAAATAACAAAGCAAAACTCAAGTACCTGGTACTTGAGTTTTGCTTTGTTTATTTGGGAGTGTGGTTATCTTGTGAACATTTGTGTCCAGTATGGTGTTCCACTTGAGTTTGTTACATATCCAACACCTATTTTAGTAAAATCAGGTGATAGTATATTTGCTTTGTGCCCTTCAGAATTCATCCATGCATTTACTACTTCTTCTGGTGTATCTTGTCCTGATGCTATATTTTCACCCCATGCAGTCCACTTAATTCCGTTTTGAGTTAACATGTCTGCCGCACTTCCGTATGTTGGTGATTGATGAGCAAAATAATTGTTATCTGCCATATCTTTTGATTTAGTTCTTGCAACATTAGAAATTGATGAATCAAATGCAAGTGCTTGCAATCCGTTCTTTTCTCTTTCAACATTTACAAGTTCTGCTACTCTTTGTTCATAATTTAATTTTGTTGAAGCAACTGCTGTGTTATTTGAAGCCGGTTCAGCACTTTTTTGAACTGTTGCTGCTGTATTATCAGATTTTGGAGCAGCTGTGGTTGTCTCAGAAAAATTGATGTTGTAATTTTTCATAAAGTCATAAAAATTAAAGTTTGTATAGTTTATCTCAGCCGCAAATGCAGATGTAGACGATAATGCTAAAATCATTGATAAAGTTAAAGCTATTATTTTATTTTTCATATAGTTCTCCTTTTTTTTTGTGACCCCTTACCTCTCGATAAGCAACCACTGATTGATTAACTTTTGAATATGAATGAATTATAACACGTATAATTTAGTAATGTAACCATCAAAAATTTGTTCAATTGGTAAATATGACATAATTATTACACAATATTGTATTTAAATTAATATATTACAAGTTTATTACAAAATAATTGGGGTTATGGTATACATCGTATAATAAAAACAATTAAATATTTTATTTTCCGAACATACGTTTGACAATGCTGCCTTCGTATGGTATTATTTAAATAAAATAACAATTAATGCGGTGGATTATGGATGATAATTTATTTGAAAAACTTAAAATTTTATCTGATGCAGCAAAGTATGACGTATCATGTGTTTCCAGCGGTGTTGATAGGAAAAACAACACAATAAGCGGAATTGGAAATGCATCAGCTGCAGGAATTTGCCATGCATGGTCATCTGATGGCAGATGTATTTCGCTTCTTAAAATTCTGCTTACCAATGACTGCATTTATGACTGTAATTATTGTTTAAACAGAGTTACAAATTCAATAAAAAGAGCTACATTTACTCCTGAGGAAATAGCAGAACTTACTACTCAGTTTTACAGAAGAAATTATATTGAAGGTTTGTTTTTAAGCTCGGCAGTAGAAAAAAGTCCGGATCATACAATGGAAAATATTTATAAAGTTTTAGAACTGTTAAGATATAAACATAATTTTTGGGGATATGTACATGTAAAAGTCATACCTGGAGCAAATCCTTTATTAATCCAGAAAACTGGAGCATTAGCGGACAGAATGAGCGTTAATATTGAGCTGCCCACAAGAGAAAGTTTAAAAATTTTAGCTCCTCAGAAAAAAATTGAAAATATATTGCAGCCAATGTCATTAATAAACAATGAAATTACCAGGACTATTGAGGATAAAAAACATTTCAGCAATACTCCCCGTTTTGTTCCAGGCGGTCAATCAACGCAAATGATAATAGGTGCAACTCCAGACAGTGACAAAACGATACTTAATTTATCTCAAAATCTTTATGACAGATATAATATGAAGCGTGTATTTTTTTCTGCATACATACCGGTAATTTCATCTCCTAATTTGCCGGCTATAAGTACAATGCCTCCACTTTTAAGGGAACACCGGCTTTATCAGGCTGATTGGCTAATGCGCTTTTATTATTTCAAGTCAGAGGAATTGTTTACAGAAATTGAGCGCAATCTTGATTTGGAGTTTGATCCTAAAATGATGTATGCTTTAAGAAATATGGATAAATTTCCTTTGGAAATTAATAAAGCTTCTTATGAAGAACTTTTGCGCGTTCCCGGGTTGGGAGTAACAAGTGCACAAAGAATAATCAAGGAAAGAAAAAACGCTGAGTTGTCATATGATTCTTTGAAAAAGATGAAGACTGTTTTAAAAAGAGCAAAGTATTTTATAACAGTAAAAGGAAAATATTATGGAAATACAAAATTTGAACCAACTTCAATAAAAGATGAATTAAGATTAAAGGAAGTACAAAAGCAGATTTCTATTTATGATTTGCTTTAAGAGGAATTATAATGGATTATTTATATGACGGAACATTTGAAGGTCTTATG
>JBASLQ010000294.1:0-4255 GCA_049656425.1 Sedimentibacter sp. | reverse complement strand
GCAATATGGACACAAACCAATAGCCCTCTTGGGCGGAGGGACTACAATGATTGGAGACCCAAGCGACAGAACTGGTATGCGTTCTATTATGACAAAGGAAATAATTGCTCAGAATGCTGAAAACTTTAAAAAAGTATTTAAAAAGTTCTTAGATTTTTCAGATGACAAAGCAATAATGGTAAACAATGCAGACTGGCTTTTACCTTTAAACTATCTTGATTTCATGAGAGAAGTTGGTGTTCATTTTTCTGTAAACAGAATGCTTGCAGCAGATTGTTACAAAAACAGAATGGAACAAGGTCTTACATTCTTTGAATTTGGTTACATGCTTATGCAGTCTTATGACTTTTATATATTAAATCAAAGATATGGCTGTAAAATGCAGTTTGGCGGCAACGACCAGTGGTCTAATATAATTGGCGGTATTGAATTAACAAGAAAAAAAGCTGAAGAACAAGTTTATGGAATGACTTTTTCACTCTTAACAAACAGTGAAGGCAAGAAAATGGGCAAGACTGAAAAAGGAGCTTTGTGGCTTGACAGAAACAAAACATCACCTTATGATTTTTATCAATACTGGAGAAACATTGATGATGCGGATGTTGAAAAGTGTTTGGCACTCCTTACATTTTTACCTATGGATGAAGTCAGACGTCTTGGTGCATTGGAAGGTTCTGAAATAAATAAGGCAAAGGAAGTTCTGGCATTTGAAGTAACAAAACTTATTCACTCTGAAGAAGATGCAATTAATGCACAAGAAGCAGCAAGAGCATTGTTTGGGGGAGGAACTGATTCTAAAAACATTCCTACTTCTGATTTAACTAAAGAAGAACTTGGAGAAGGAATGACTGTTATTGATCTTATGGTTAAATCAGGTTTAATCAAAACCAAGAGTGAAGGAAGAAGACTTATTGAACAATCAGGAGTCACTGTTAATGACAACATTATTAGTGATGTTAATGCATCAGTAACTGAGTCAGATTTTGAAGATGAAAAATTAATGATTAAAAAAGGCAAAAAGAAATATCACAGAATAAAATTAGTATAGTATGAGATTCTTCACTTGCTCAGGATGACAACCTGTCATTCTGAGCAAGTGAAGAATCTTTTTTTTATATCAAAATTAAAAATAAAATTATTAATACTTTAAGGAAATTATGGTAAAATATTAATGTACTATAAAATGAGAGGAGTGATTATATGTTAAAAAAGCAAGTAATTGAAGATACATTAACTGCTGCTTTGACAACAGGCGGTGATTTCGCGGAAATATATGTTGAAGACAGAACAAACAACGGCATTGTAATGATTGGCGGGAAAGTTGAAAGCACTATGACAGGAAGAGATTACGGTGTTGGAATTCGAATATTCAAGGGTTTTAACAGTGTATATGCTTATAGCAACAAATCAGACAGGGATTCGCTAATATCCACAGCCAGGAAGGCAGCTGCAGCAATAGAAGGAACTAACGGAAATATAACTATAAACCTTACCAAATCCGGGACGGAAAATATAAATATAGTACAAATTGACCCTAATACGGTGGAAAAAACAAAAAAAGTTAAGCTTATGCGCCAAGCATATGATGCTGCATTTAATTACGATGATTTAATAACCCAGGTTACAGTAAGTTATATGGATTACAATCAAAATATAATGGTTGCAAATTCAGAAGGTTTGTGGAAAGAAGATAATCGCGTTCGTTCACGTATTGCAATTTCTTCCATAGCAAGCAAAAATGGAGAAATGCAGTCGGGATTTTTCGGCCCGGGAGCCAGTAAGGGATATGAGTTTTTCGAAAAACTTGACGTTGACAAATATGCCAGGGAAGCATCAAGAATAGCTGTTACCATGGTAAATGCAAAATACAGCCCAAGCGGCAAGATGCCGGTTATAATTGACAATGGGTTTGGAGGAGTAATATTCCATGAAGCATGCGGTCATGGATTGGAAGCAACATCAGTAGCAAAAGGATTATCAGTATTTGCAGGCAAAATAGGCCAGCAAATAGCATCACCTGTTGTAACAGCAATTGATGATGGAACAATACCAAATGAATGGGGATCTTTCAATATTGATGATGAGGGAACTGCGTCACGAAGAAATGTTCTTATTGAAGATGGTGTACTAAAAGGCTATATGATAGATAAGTTAAATGCAAGAAGAATGAAAATGGATATTACAGGATCATCCAGAAGACAATCATATAGATATGCTCCAACTTCACGTATGTCTAATACTTTTATTGACAATGGAAAATCAACAACTGAAGAAATAATTGCAAACACGGAAAAAGGAATTTATGCTAAATACATGGGCGGAGGATCTGTGAATCCAAGCACAGGAGAATTTAACTTTGCTGTTATGGAAGGTTACATTGTTGAAAACGGAAAAATAAAAGAACCTGTTAGAGGTGCAACTTTAATTGGAAAAGGAACAGATATATTAAATAAAATAGATATGGTTGGAAACAATTTAACATACGGACAGGGAATGTGCGGTTCTGTAAGCGGCAGCATACCAACCAATGTTGGGCAGCCTATGATCAGAGTATCGGAAATAACTGTAGGCGGAAGAGAAGGTGAGAAATAATGGAAATGAAATCATTAATAGATAAAATATTTGCTGAAGGCAAAAAACACGGCTTAAGTGATATGGAAGTGTTTTATTCAACAGGCAGCAGTCTTTCATTAAAAGTATTTCAAAAAGAACTTGACGGATACAGTCTTTCTGAAAGCGAAGGGTTGTCCCTGAGAGGAATATACAATGGAAAGATGGGATATTCCTACACAGAAAAAGTGGATGAATCCTCTATAGAGCTACTTGTAAAAAATGTTGCAGAAAGTGCCGTTATAATAGATTCTGATGATGAAGAATATATTTATGAAGGGTCTAAAGAATATAAAAAAATAGATACTTTCAATCCTGCTCTTGGAAAAGTTCAAGAAGAAGAAAAAATAAAATTTGTTAAGCAGTTAGAAGAAGAAGCTTTTAAAATAGATGCGAGAATTCAATCTGTGGAAACATGCGTATACGGTGATGGTTTTGCAGAAACTATTATGTCCAACACAAAAGGTCTTTTTCTTCATGACAAAAGTAACATTGCTTATACATATGTAGTTGTTGTTGCAAAAGATGGAAATGATATTAAGACGGGTCTTGCATACAGGTCAGGTAATGATTTTAGTAAATTTAATTCTAAGGAAATTGCAGAAGAAGCTGTACACGAAGCAGTATCCTTATTAGGAGCAAAGTCAATAAAATCAGGTGATTATGCTGTTGTAATCAGAAACAGTGCTGCTGCAGATTTGCTAGAATCATTTACAGGCATTTTTTCAGCAGAAAACGTGCAAAAAAACTTTTCTCTATTAAAAGGAAAATTAAATGAACAAATAGCAAGCGACAAATTTACCCTTGTTGATGATCCGTTTATGGAAGGTGGATTAGCATCAAGATCCTTTGACGGAGAAGGAGTTGCGTGCAAATATAAAAAAGTTGTTGAAAAGGGAGTTTTAAAAACATATTTTCATAATTTAAAAACATCTAAAAAAGATGGCATTGAAACTACAGGAAATGCAAGCAAAGGGTCTTACAAATCTTCAATTGGCATAGCTCCTTCAAACTTTTATGTGGAAAAGGGCGAAAAATCATTGGATGAAATAATTTCAACGATGAACAACGGCATTTTAATCACAGAACTTCAGGGTCTGCATTCCGGACTTAATTCTGTGTCCGGAGATTTTTCACTTGCAGCATTGGGATTTGAAATAAAAGACGGCAAAATAAACAGGCCTGTGGAACAAATTACAGTTGCAGGAAACTATTTTGAAATGCTCATAAATATAGAAGAAACAGGATCGGATTTAAAATTTGGTTTGCCGGGAGATGCATACATTGGTTCCCCATCTCTCAAAATAAAAAAGCTTGCTGTGGCAGGTGAATAATAGTATAAATAATCAATAAGCAGGCTGCCAAGACTGCTTATTTTATTTTGCATATAAAAAGACAATCCTAATTTTGGATTGTCTTTAAACTAGTTCTTAAATTTTAATCTACTTTCTCACGTTCGTTGAATAATAATGTTATGCAGTACAACCCTGCTAAACCTACAAGTCCATAAACCAAGCGGCTGAATATTGCTGTTTGGCCTCCGAATATAGCGGCAACAAAGTCGAACTGGAATAATGCTATAAGACCCCAGTTTATGGCTCCTATGATGACTAATACCAAGGCAAATTTATCCATAGGTTAATCC
>JBASLQ010000293.1:0-1587 GCA_049656425.1 Sedimentibacter sp. | reverse complement strand
CATCTCCTTCTATAGCTCCACCTTCATTAGTGATATTAAGTCTGCTTCTTGCTGATGGAGTAAGGCCTAATTCTGAACAGAAGGTTCTCATCTGTTTTAGATTTTGTTGAGCAATGGATACTTGAGGGATCTGTTGAATATATCCTAAAGCTGTTTTTAAAATGGAACCGTGTTTAGAAATAAACTCCTCTGCTTCTTTCCATCTTGCATAAGCTTGGCAGTATCCAGCGAAGGCAGCCATATCAACTCCAGTAAGTAATCCCATGGCTTCTAACTCCTTTGATAGCCTACGCCATTCCTTCTTTGCATCAGGGAGCAGCCAGGATGGACATTTAGGTGCTATTTTCTTTGGTTTTGGTTCGTTTTTATTTAATGGTCTTTTGCCCGGATTACCTTCAAGCTCTTTTATATTTAATGCTTCTTCGTAGTTGCTTCTATTTTTTTCCTTTTCCTTGCATTTAATACAAATGCAATCCGTATCGAACATGGACATAATCCTACCATCTGTTAAGCTTCCGCCACACCGGTCACAGTGCTCTTGTAAAAAGAATTCATCCTTCATTTATCTCTTCCTCCACATGTACTTTTCCAAAGGCTCCGCTGCCTTCAAGGCTTGAACGCACTGTACTTCTGAAGGAGAAATCGCAGAAAATGAACTATATAGTATTAATACAAATCTAATCGCAGACGAAGAAGCTTTTGATGGTTTTTATGCTGTATGTACAAATCTTAATGATGATGCGTCTAAAATTGCTGAAATTAACAGAAGACGATGGGAAATTGAAGAATGTTTTAGAATTATGAAAAGTGAATTTAAGGCAAGGCCAGTTTATTTAAGTCGTGATGACAGAATAATTGCACATTTTACTACCTGTTTTATTTCACTTATTATATATCGTCTACTTGAAAAAAGACTTAATGAAAAATATACATGTCATGAAATTCTTTCGAAACTTAGAGAAATGGATTTCAATGAATTAAAAGGCGAAGGTTATATACCATCATATACTCGTACTGATTTAACGGATGATTTACATGAAGCATTCGGCTTTAGAACAGATTATCAAATTGCAACTACAAAACAAATGAAAAAAATTTTTAAAGAAACTAAAAAATAAAAACATTACTCACTTTTTTTAATACATTAAAACCCTGAAATTCATTGTAAATACAATAGATTACAGGGTTTTAATTTCTCTCAACTGTCAAAGACAGGATATTATACCAAAGGCTGTGATAAAAATAAAGAGAAAATTTCTAATAAAATAAAAAAGTTATGAACAGGAAAACAAAAGCAAGGATTTCATAACTATTAATTGTGGATAACTTTTAAAATTTCAAGATTAATTGTTAACAAAACATAAAAATTATAAAATCCCATATTTTGGTGACCTTAAAATAAGTTTACTTATCACAGCTGTTCAAGCCTCTAAGTTTGCTCGCCACTCCGACTGTCCCAGCTTCATAATTTCTGTGCATATATGAGCTGCCGTGACTTTTACATCTGAACACCCCATGGTTTGTTACCTCCCCATGTCCCAGATATGCTAACCATCCGAACCGGTCAATTGATGGTAAGGAGACTTT
>JBASLQ010000292.1:0-6677 GCA_049656425.1 Sedimentibacter sp. | reverse complement strand
ATTAACAATAAGATACTCCAATACTTTCAATCTTTGATGAGAAAGACGAATTTTTTTTACTTTCAATTCATTTAATAAATCTTCAAATTTAAGTTCCATAATAATCCCTTCTTACTGTAAACATAAGTAATTTAATTATTTGTAATTGTTATTAGTTTGTAATGATTACAATGTAATAATAATACTAAAGAACAAAAATGTCAATACTAAAATATAAATAATTTTAAAATAATTTACTATAATAAATATCATTTGTTATAGTTGAAATATTATACAAAATGTTGTATTATGTAAATAACAGGATTACAGAGAGGAAATTTATTATGGTTGAAGAAAAACGATTTGCTGTTTTAATTGATGCAGATAATGTATCAGCAAAATACATAAAATATATTTTAGATGAAATAACTAATTATGGTGTAGCAACATACAAAAGAATATATGGAGACTGGACGAAACCCAATACTTCATCATGGAAAGATGTATTATTGGAAAACTCTGTTACACCAATTCAGCAATACGGATATACAGTGGGGAAAAATGCAACAGATTCAGCAATGATAATTGATGCTATGGATATATTGTATTCAGGTAATGTAGATGGATTTTGCATTGTTTCCAGTGACAGTGATTTTACAAAATTATCATCCAGATTGCGAGAATCAGGAATGCTTGTTGTTGGAATGGGCGAAAAGAAAACACCAAAACCATTTATAGCATCATGCAATCAGTTTAAATACCTAGATGTTTTGGCGGAATCTGAAAATAAAATAGCTGCTGATTCCGTTCAAGTAAAAAATGATGAAAACAAAACTGAAAATGGTATCGGAACAGAAGATAAAAATACTAAGTCATCTAAAAGCAATAATTCACAGGATAAAAATGATAACTCAAAAGCTATGACTGATTTGGACACCATCAAAATGGCAGTAATTAAAATGGTTAATGAAAATGATGATGAAGAACAAAGTATGAATATTGGTGAATTAGGAAGCCGTTTAGTGAAAAGATATCCGGATTTTGATGTAAGAAATTACGGAGATACAAAACTTTCTAAATTTTTAAAGAAATTTGATTTTCTTGAAATGCATACAAAGGGAGACGAAGGAACGTCCTTGTGGGTTTCATTAAAAAATAATCCAACAGAACAAGAAATTGTAGAAAAAGTAGTTCAAAAGCCTAAAAAAAGAACATATAAGAGAAAACCAAAAGTAGAAAAATAAAGCGACAATTCGATTATGGCAATGGAAGTTGATAAAAAATAAAACCTGATAGTGAATACAGGTTTTATTTTTTTGTCCTAATTATTTTTCGTAAAATCTAGTGCATAGAGAACTTATCAAGACTTTCATCAACTTTATTATTGTATTTCACATTACTAGCCATGTTCTTTATTGCCGGTGTTATGGCAAACATTGCTGCAGTTGCTGCAGTTATACCAAGTCCAACCATTACTTTTCCTGGAGTTAATGACTTTGTCATCTTTGTCATTTTCATTTATAATCACCTCAGCAATAGTTTTTACAGAAAGCATTTTTATATTCTTATTTTTTATTTCCATATTTCTTTAATTTTAAATAAAAAAATGTTAAATAACAAATTTAATTACAATAATGAAGAGAAAAAATAACGCTAGAGGGGTTTGTATATATTTTGTTGAATATTTATTTGCAAGATTAAATTCCACTATTATATAAAATAGAGGTGGAATTTAATTTTTCAATTGACCAAGAAAATACAATGGTAAAAAACAAATTATCTGATATTGATAAAATTGATTAAATGAGATATAATGCAGTTGCATGATATGTTTAAAGAAAGAGTATAAATAAATCAATATTTTAAAACGGAAAATATATTTTTTAATGATAAACGAAGGATTATTATATGAAAATCACAGATAAATTGATGAAGCAAATTACAGAGACAAAATATCTGACTGTCGAAAACTCTTGGAGATACAGGGTTATTATCAGATATTTTTATGAGCAGTTTGAACAGATTAATTATATTTTGTATAAAGAAGATGTATATGATGAACTAATAAAGAATTCTGTGTTTTCTGATTACACTATTGAGCAGTGTTCACTGGATTTAGAAGTTTTAACAAGCTGGGGCAATCTTATGGCGATTCAGGATACCGCTAAGGTGCAGACTATTGCTGAATTCAAAAATAAAAAGTACAGATATGAAATTACGCAGTATACCATTGAAATAGAAAGGCTTACGGTAAAACTGGAAAATTTGAAGGTTGAAGGTGCATCCCTTGAGCCTTCATTGTTGGAAAGAATTAAAAATTACTTAGCATTGATGAAAGAGAATTTGAATAAAGATGATAAACTTTTATTTGAGTGGTGGAGTGACTTAATATCCGATTTTGAAAGATTGAATATAAATTATCAGGATTATATAAAGCAAATATACAGCTTAAAGCCTGAGGAAATGATGAAAACCGGTGTATTTTTGATTTTTAAAGAAAAGCTGATTGATTATTTGAGAGACTTTATAAAAACCTTACAGTTTAACATATATGAGATAGAAGATATATTAAAAAACATATCGCCTGGTGATGAGCTGAAAATGTATGATAAAATCACAAGGTACAGCCTGAGTATACCAAGAGCTGAAACCGTAACCTATGATGAAATATCAGAAAATATAATACCAAAATGGAAAAATATAAAAAGATGGTTTGCAGGCGATGTAAACAGAACTAGTGAAGCCGAAAAGTTATTTGATATTACCAATGAAATAATCAGAAAATTGACCAGATATGCGGCGCAGCTGTCTGAGTCCATGACAAATAGCATTAACAGAAAGGAAGATTATAAAAAACTGTGTGAATTGTTTCTGAAAACCTCGGACATTGATGACACACACCGTCTGTCTGCATATGTTTTCGGCATTGAAAATATGAGACATATACAGGGTGAATTTGAACGAAAAACAGAAAGTGTAAATTCTGATGTTTTTGACGAGGAACCTTTTGAAGTAGTTATCAAGCCCAGAACAAGAACCTATAGAGAAAGAGCAGAGCGAAATGCAATAAAGGATAAGTCTGCGGAGAAGCAGGAGATGTTAAATAAAATATTAGACGAAAGAAAAACTGAGGCGGAGCTTATTAATAAATATATAAATAACAGCAGGATTGATTTTGAAAATCTGGGATTTATAAATCAATATGTCCGTACAACCCTATTAAGATGGCTGAGCAATTCTATGACTTCAAATAATTATACTGCAAAAAATGAAAATGGAAATATTATTAAGGTATTAAATCCGGATGAAGAAAAGACATGTTTTGTATCATGTGAAGACGGAGATTTTTTAATGCCGGCATTTGTGCTACACGTGGAGCAGAATACATAAGAGCGAAAAAGGAAGAAAATGAGAGAATTAATTTATTTGCTGGAAAATAAATGGATAATAAGGCAGCAGGATAAAGAGCTGTATTATAGTGTTAAGGACAAATTAAAAGACTTTAAGGATTTCTTAAAAGACAAGATGGGTTACCAGCTAATCATTACTTCTGATTTTATTAAACTGGAGAAAATACCCGGGAAAGCTGAGTCATGGATGGGCATTGAAGGTTTCGACAGCAGCATTCAATACGCATTGCTATGCATAATTTTAATGTTTCTGGAAGACAAAGAAAAAGGAGAGCAGTTTGTATTGTCCCAATTGGCAGATTACATACAGGCTAATTGGACAGACAAAGAAAATCCGGTTGACTGGACGAAATACGATTTAAGAAAAAAATTCATTAAGGTCCTGAAATATTGTGCAGACATTAATATTATAAGGGCAAACGACGGCAGTGAGATATATTTCGCAGATAGTCCGGAAGCGGAAGTGCTTTACGAAAATGTCGGCATGTCTAAATATTTGGTAAACATGTTTTGGGATGACATATCCGGTTTTGAATCTTATAAGGATTTTGAAGATAACGAATACAATAAGTTTGATGAAGATAAAGGCACAGTACGTAAAAACAGAGTTTACAGAAGCCTGGTAATGTCTCCTGTGGTGTATAAGTATGACGGCTATGAGAATGATTTAATATATATAAAGAATTACAGAGGTATGCTGGAAAATGATATGTCAAAATATATCGGCGCAGAGCTGCACATACATAAAAACAGCGCAATGGTTCTTTTGCATGGAGGAAGCTATAAAAACGTGTTTCCGAATAATAGGAATATATCAGATATTGTTTTGCAAATATGCTGTTTAATCAGACAGGAATATGATGAATTTTCCGTCAGAGGTAATTCAAATGTTGGGAGTTCATCAAATGATGGGAAAATAGATATACCGTTAGAAAAATTTGAAAATATTATTAAAAAATGTGTTGATTTATATTCTGACGGATGGAGTAAGAATTTTCGTGAAATGCATATAAAAAGGTTAACAGAAGAAATTATATTTGAAATGAAGGACTTTCAGATGATAACTGTTGATAAAATCAATGACAGAATTATAATTTTACCTTTAGCAGGAAAGTTTGTCGGCAAATATCCTAAAGACTACAGAGCAGGAGGCGACGGTAATGACAAGATGGAAAATGAACAGAGCGGGCTTTATTAATTTCTGGTATTATGATAATGAAATCTATGAATTCGAAGATGGCAGACTGCTTTTGAGAGGCAGTAACGGTTCAGGCAAATCTGTAACTATGCAGAGCCTTATACCGCTGATATTGGATGGTGATAAAAGACCTGAGCGATTAGATCCCTTTGGCTCAAGGGCAAGAAAAATCGATAACTATTTGCTGGATGAAAATTCTGATGATGATGAGCGTACAGGATATATTTTTATGGAGTTTAAAAAGGATGATTCTGATACATACATTACAATCGGACTGGGGATACGAGCCAAGAAAAATACTCCTGTATCGTCATGGGGATTCTGCATAGTTGACGGAAGACGAATCGGCATTGATTTCAGCCTTACAAAGATAACAACAGGAGACATACCTTTAACAAAGAAGGAACTGGAGAACAGATTAGGCACCGGCGGATATGTCACAGACAAGATGCAGGACTATATGAGCAAGGTAAATGATCTGCTGTTCGGATACAGTGACATAGATGATTACAGTGAGCTTATTAAATTGCTGATACAGCTTAGAAGCCCAAAATTGTCAAAAGATTTCAAACCTACAGTATTGTATGAGATTATGACTAATTCTCTTCAGACTTTAACAGATGAAGATTTAAGACCTATGTCAGAAGCTATTGAAAGTATGGACCTAACTAAAAACAGGCTTGAAAATCTTGAAGAATCAAAAAAATCATGCAATAAAATAAAAAATGTATACGATAGATATAACAAGATAATATTGCACGAAAAAATCAAAGATTTGCTGAATGCCAACAATACATATAACGATACAGAAAATGATGCTGCAAAAAAAGAAAAAGATATAGTACAAAAACAAAAAAACATTAAAGAATTAACTGAAAAATTAGAAAATGCAAAAATAGAAGAAAATTTATTTAATGCAAAAAAAGAGAATCTACAGGACAGAGACGAATTTAAATTACTGGAAAAATTATCACAGCTTGAAAATAAATTAAAAGATGATAATGAAAAATTATTAAAAAAACAGGAGCAGTTAGATCAGAAGAAAGCAAAGGAAACGGAAATAAATAACAGTATAAAATCAATTGCAGATAACCGTCAGGCAAAAGAAAAAAGCATATTGGAATTACTTGATGAAATGAGTGATTTATCTGAATTTATAGGATTTGATGAACATGCCTTCATGAGGGAAGAATTATCCAAAGACCTTAATGCCCAATATGATTTTTCGTTTTTACAAAAAAGTTTTGATATATATAAATCCTTAATTGGAGCTGCGGCTGAATTATTAAAGGAAAAAGCTGATATAACAAGGCTTTACGATGAAAAAGAAAGGCAAATGGGCATAAAAACAAAGGCAAAGGATGCCGCAGAATTAAAGGTAAAGCAATCAGAGGAAATGTTTTTTGAAATTAAGGAAGAATATATTGAAAATATCAATAAATATAATGAGTCCAACGCTTTTTTAAAAATTGAAAAAATCAAATTACAAAAAATTATAGAAGCTGTTTACAATTATACTACCGACGATTATTTTGATAATATACGTAAAATATTTACAGATTACCTGAATGATCAGGTTAATGAAATTAAGCTGCAGATTGAATTCAAGAAAAATGAGATGGACAGAAAACAAGATGAAATAAATGAAAAAAATGATGAAATTGAAGACTGGAAGGCTAAAAAAGATCCGGAGCCGGACAGAAAGCAGGAAGTCGTTGATAACAGAAATAAACTGCAGGAATTAAATATACCGTTTGTACCGCTATATAAAGCCATAGAATTTAATGAAGACGCTGATGAAAAAACAAGATCCGTTATTGAAGAATCATTGCTTGAAATGGGCCTGCTGGATGCACTTGTCATACCAAAGGAGCATAGAAAAACTGTCCTTGCAATGGATGGCGATATATGCGATAAATATATCTTTTCCAGCCCTAATTATTTAAACTATGAATTGTCTAGTGTAATGCATATTGAGAAAAATTATGAAGATATGAGCCTTAGCTTAGATGAGGCATTAAAGAGCATACTCACCGATGAAGCTGATAACAGTAATTTTATCTCTAATGACGGAATTTACGGGATAGGTA
>JBASLQ010000291.1:0-3317 GCA_049656425.1 Sedimentibacter sp. | reverse complement strand
AGTTTGGTAACCCTTCACTATTTCTCCTGTGCTGCCGTCACGTACATCAGATATTTCACATTATATTTGAAAGCTTAACTAAATTGTAATGCCTGTTGAAAATGAAACAGTGTATTATAAACTTTCTATTGCTTTTTTAGCCCATTCAGAATCACTCATAATTGCTCTGCCCACACCAATAAAATCTGCTTTGCCATCTTTGAGAAGCTTCTCAGCAGCAAAAGATTTAGTGATTCCGCCAGTAAGAATTACAGGAATTTTTACAACATTTTTAATATCTACGGAAAGAGATGAGAAATATCCCTGATCTTTATTATCCTGCAGTATAAATCCACACATGCCACCTGTAATATCTATAATATCAACTCCGGCTTTTTCAAAGCTTTGAGCAGCAATTTTACTGTCATCAATTGAAGTTCCCCCCTCCATAAAATCAGAAGCACCCAAACGTATAAGAATAGGATAATCCTTGCCAACAGCTTCTCTGACAGCTCTAATAACCTCTAAGTGAATTTTTATTCTGCCTCTTAAGTTTACTCCATATTCATCGTTTCTCTTGTTTGTAAGAGGAGAAAGAAATTGATTCAAAAGATATCCGTGAGCAGAATGTATTTCAACTCCATCAAATCCAGCAGCCTTTACTCGCAATGCAGCATTTTTAAAGTTCTCAACTATATCTTTTATTTCTTCCTTAGAAAGTTCTCTAGGTATAGTGTCGTTAAGCTTTCTAGGATTCAATACCGGAGAAGGACCAACGGTATTTTCTGTAACTTCCTTTCTTGCTAAACTTCCTGCATGATTAATTTGCATAACTGCTTTTGAGCCGTTTTTGTGTATGATATCAGATAATTTTTTCAAGCCATCAATGCAGCTGTCATCAGCTATTGAAAGTTGATTTGAACTGGCTTTTCCATCTTGGGAAATATAGCTGTGCTCAATAATAATTAATGATATGAATCCTCCTTTTGATTTTTCATCATAATATTCAAGTACATCCTTGCATATTAATCCATTGTCATCCGATTTAGCAGTAGCCATAGGCGGCATTATTAACCTGTTTTTTAATTGTATTTTTCCATTATCAAATGGTTTCGTTAAATATGACATTTGTTGCCTCCTGTTAATGTTTTTACGTTATATATTGAATTTATTTATACAATATTAAGTAACTAATGAAATATATTCTATTGAATTTACTATATAAAAAAATGTTATCATATATTATGCTGTTCTGTTAAACTTATGAGATATTCTTCTTTAACAGCAAATATCCATCCGAATAAGTTTAGAATGTTCCAATGACACATTTATTTTTAATTCAGAAGAAATATCCTCAAACAAAATTAAATCGCCCTTAGAAATACTAAAAATTTCATCATTTAATAGTTTAAATGAAGCATAACCGCAACCACAGAAAAATGCAAGCCAATTATATTTTTTATTGCAAGTTTCACAAAAATCATTAGTTGTTATCATTACATTTTTATCAACAACGGACATCATTACATTGCAATTTCTTGCCGCATAGTCTGCTGTAGGAGGGTAAATAAAATATTGCTTGCTTTCACCGCCTGCCCAACTTGAAGTTTTGACCGTATCTTCTTTAATAACTGTAATCTTCAAAGTTAATCTCCTTTATTAGATTAATACCAGGCATTTGTTAAATGCCTGAACCCATTGATTTAAATGGGTTCTATTGTGATTTCTTATATAAATTTCTCTCCTGTTGTAGTATAATGTAAGTACCACCAAACAAAACAAACAACAGGAGGAAAAATTTATGACTATTAAGTATTCTCAGCTTACACTTGCTGAAAACTTCAATGAATGTCAAGATATAATGGTATCTGACACCCCTACATTCTTCTCTTTGTTAGAAGAACATATTAATTTAAACGAATTTATCCCTGTAGAATTTTATTGTGCTTTTCACTTATCACTTGGCAGAAAACGAGAGTATTCTTTAAAAGGATTTTTATCTGCATTGATATTACAGAAGATTTTTACCATTCCTACAGATTCCTTACTTATCCTTTTGCTTTCTTTATGCCATGAATTGCGTGATTTCTGTGGTTTTACCAAAGTTCCTGATGCTCCCATGTTTACACGGTTTAAACAGACTTTTATACCTTATTTAGAACTCATGTTTTCTAAAATGGTTGACTATACTGAACCTATCTGTCAAGCTATTGATTCTACTCTTGCTTCTATTATTACATTTGATACTTCAGAAATTGAATCATACGTTAAAGAAAACAATCCTAAGTATTTTAAACACTCTTATCAGGCAGCTTAAAACTTACTACAAATATAACCCTAATGTTGATCCTTACAAAATGGCTTATGGGCTAATGCCTTCCATAGCTGCATCTTCTTCTGACGTTAAACAAATGTATATTAATGGTCATTTCTGTTATGCTGATAAATTCTCTATTATTACCAATAGTTTAGGCATTGTTCGTCATATTTCTTTCTTGGATGATGATTTTAAAAAACAGCATCCGGATATTGAAATTGACAAGAAATCCGACTCCCCTGATGAAGATAAATCTATTGGTGATTCTTCTGCATTAAAACCTGCTTTGCAACACTTTTTTAAACTTCATCCTCACTTTCATCCTTCAATTTTTCTTGGAGATTCAGCTTTTGATGCCATTGATACATATGCATTTTTAAAAGATGAATTAAATTTTGAAAAAACCGTTATTCCTTACAATTCAAGAAATGAAAGTACTCTTAAAAAGGTTGGGTACAATGAATATGGTTATCCATTGTGTCCTAACAACTCTTCATTGATAATGAAGTTCCTTGGTCATACACGTGAAAAAGGTCATGCTAATCGTGAAAAATGGGGATGCCCTAAAATTCATCTTGAAAAAGGTCAATGGGTTTGTCATTGCGATAATCCTTGCAGTACTGCCAAAAAAGGTAGAACTACTTACTCTTATGACAATATGAGTTTTCGTATGTTTCCAGGCATTCAGCGTGATTCTGATGAATGGAATAAACTATATAAAATTCGCACCGTTGTAGAAAGAGCCATTAACCATTTTGAAATGAATATGTGCCTTGCAGGTAGAAAATCACGTGATCAGCTGATGCTTATCTTGCTGGCATCGCAAGTCAATTCACAGCAATTATCGCTCATAGATTGAGTTACCCACAGGTATCAATAAAATCATTTAACAATTACCTATAGATTAATACACTAATTATTATACCACGTTTTTGCATAAATTAAAAGGCCAATAAGGATATGAATAAATATTTAAAAAGCAAGAGCTGATAAAGATTTGAGCACAATTTCAATACATCAA
>JBASLQ010000290.1:0-3304 GCA_049656425.1 Sedimentibacter sp. | reverse complement strand
TATTATTACTGTCTAATTCAAGAATCTCCTTAACTGTATCTTGTAATGAATTCTTGTCTTTGAAAGCTTTTCGTTCTACATCACTCTTAAAAAATTCTTTTCTAATATCAGTGTTAAAACCTTCCCAATCAATATTTCTTATTACTTTAGGTTCAAAGTAAGATCTGTCAATACTCCCTTGACTTATTTCTCCCTCAGAAATTCTATCATCTGTTGTTGTATAAAAAACTAATGGGTAAGTATTTAAGTAATCAATCAAACTCATAACATCATTTCTATTTTTAACCATGATACTTTTATTTTCTGAATGAAACTTACCATTAACATTACATGAAATAATTTCTTTTGAAGACTGAAACAAAACTTCCAATTCAATATAATCTTTCTTTACTTCAATAATTGATATATCTAAATCTAAAACAGTAAAAATCAGTGAATCATGACCTATATACAAGACAGCTGGAGAAAGATAAGTGTTTTCGTTAAAGTCAAATCTGAAAATATTATTAGGATAATACTTCATGGGCTGAGGAATTTTCAAAAAATCAAAATTTGTATTTGTCTTCACTGACAATGAACTATTATTTAACTTTTCTCCATTTGAATCACACATTTAACAAATTGATAAACTGGCAAATACGAACTGCTCCACATTTTAGAACCGGAACTATATCCAATGGTGAGTGTTTCTTCATTTGATTTTGCCTTACAAAATGCATGTCCAGCTTCAAACATCATTCCAGTCGAGGCATCAATAGCCTCACTAACATCCGACCCTGCTGATATCCTATACGATTCACCTGAACCATATTTATTAGCCATCCCTGAGTTAAATATTTCAAATTCACTCAATCCTCCTAAAACTCTGTGCATAGAAGATTTTGATATCTTTAAATAATTATCACAGAATGCACTTGCAATTGCCTCATATACATCATCTGTCTTCATCTTAGAATAAACAAATAATAACCCTGTCGATTTTTGAAAATGAACAATATATAACAAATATTCAATATCTAGAACATCATCCGAAATAGCCCATTTAGGTCTTTTAAACTCTTCACCAATAGCAACTACTGTATTATCTTCAATATTTATAAAAGGTCCAAATTTTATATTCATTTGCTCAGGAAACTTGGATTCAACCTTAAAATTAGATGCTTTAAATACTTTTGCATGACAATTTGGTCTAAGGCTATGAAGTGGAAAATCTTCATCATTAAATTCTTTGCCACTGATGCCGCTCGAAAAATTACTTAAGTATTCTTTCTCTTCCTCAACTTCTTTGCTTTTCCCTTGGCTTAAATCAATAATTACCTCCTGCCATATAGCATCATCAATAAATAGCTGTTTATACTCAATCCAGAGTTCCTCATTATTAATAGCAACAAATTTAGCTTCTGCAATATTTTCTGCATTGGTTCTTGCAAATCTGCCTATAAATTGCAGAGTAGAAGATAAGGATTTATGTGGCTTATGGATTGCTGCAATTTTCAAATTGGGAAAATCAAATCCCTCGCCTAGCATATCAACACAAATAATCCCATCCAATTTTTTTCCTTCAGTTCCTTTATAATTTGTTTTATTTTATTATTTGTCATTGAGCTGTCTATTCGCCTTAAGTTTAACCTTGTTTCTTCAGAATACAATTTTTCTAAATCCATTGCATCCCTTTTAGAATCCGTTCGCACCATTAAATAATGATCTAGATTTTTTGCTCTATCATTATAAAAAACTTCTTCAACTTTTTTGGCTAATTCCAAGTCATTGTTACTGCTTGTCTCAACTGGAATATATGTAATTGCTCCAAAAATTCCATCTTCATATGCCTTTGATAGAGGATAATTATAAATAACCTCTCCTATTCATCTGGTAGTATCTCCATAACATCCGCAACATCACATTTTAATGCATGGCATACCTTTACTAAAACATCTGTTGTAACATTTTGATTTTTGCCTAATTTTGCCATAGATGCTGTACTGATACCAGATAATTCTCGTAAATCTTTTTTCTTCATATCTCTATCTATTAATAATTTCCAAAGCTTTTTATAGCTTACTGACATAAATTTTTCACCTCATTATTATTTAAACCATTAATACCATTGTTCATAAATATTATAGCAAAAAAGAAGAGATACCACAATAAATATTTACAATCGCAAATTTTATATTAAGGTTATAAAGTTATTAGCACCTTAAATTTAATTATAATATAAAAAACAGAGCTATCAAAATAAAAGTATTATAATAGCTCTAAGCCTGATTCTATATGAAACTTTCTTTTGTTTTCTGGTTTGTTTTTCCTATACAGTTATAGCTACAAGTACCTGAACCCCATCAGAAGCATCTTGCCAAGTTGTAAGTCCCATATGTTCTTTTTCGCTGTTTGCTCTACCAACAATAAGTTATGCAGCTGTATGCCCGTGGACTGCATAATGCATCTTATTCTGTACTGTTGAGTAAAAACGTTTTGTAGATTTTGCGTTCTTATCATAATCAATGGCAGTTGCATACAAATCAGTTATTTTTTGATAGAACTTCCGTTCATCTGTAAGTTATAATGATTGGTGGCATATATTTTATTGTCAGCGGCAGTTATTCGAAATTTTCGAATAACTGAACTCTCTTCTAGTTCTGAGTCGGCAAAAATCTTTTTAATATGATAGTTAATTGTATGTATCTCCACATCATATAACATAGCAATAAGTTTTTGTGTCAACCATATGTTTTCATCCTCATATCTTATTTCGAAACTGTCCTCGCTTTCTCCAGCAGAGGCAATAAAAGTTAGATATTCAGCTGCAGAACTGCGAATTGTAACATCATTTTTCTTTTTCTTTGACATATATATTAACCTCCTAAAATTCATTTTGGGTTATTAGTTTTTCCCGAATAGCATGTGTAAAATTAATCCGTCAAATGCATTATATCGAATAAACGTTCTTTTGGCAATTTGAATTTTACGATTATAACCAAATCCTTTATTTTCATCATTTGTTGAGCGACCTACTAGGTTTGAAGGAATGAGGTTTATATTATTATCTTTAACATCATTTGATATTTCTTCTGAATAATATGCACCATCAACTATGGATCTGTTGGATTTTGTAGGCTTTCAGGACTAATCTCTTTTGAAGGTTTCAACTCTATTTTATCTTCAATACTTTTGGTCTGTTCTCCAATCATGCGAGAGAGTATTTTAAATTCTTCAGTTTCTTCGATTGATAGTCCTTGACAAAGATAAAATAATTTTACGGCATCAGAAATTACAGTATTCATTTTACTGTCAATATCTTTAT
>JBASLQ010000289.1:0-3364 GCA_049656425.1 Sedimentibacter sp. | reverse complement strand
ATTATATCTATTCCTTCATCTTTTACTAAATTAATTATATTAGCTAAATCTTCCGGATGGTTTCCTTCCTCCACATAGTCCTCAGCTGTTACCCTAAGCATTAGTGGCTTTTCCATTGGCCACACCTGCCGTACAGCTCGTATGACTTCTTTCAAAAATCTAGTTCTATTTTCTAATGATCCGCCATATTCATCAGTTCTTTTGTTTGTTACTGGAGATAAAAACTGATTTATTAAGTAACCATGGGCACCATGAATTTCAATTATGTCATACCCGACTTCAATGCATCTTTCAGCTGCACTTTTAAATGATGCAATAACCGTATTAATATCTTCTTTTGTCATTTCATTTGGAACTCTGTATTCACCACTAAACGCAATAGCGCTTGGTGCAATTATTAGTTCATTTTCTGCTTCACATTTTCGTCCTGCATGACCTAACTGAACTCCCATTAATGAACCATAGCTTTTAGCAGTGTTGACGATTTTTTTAAGCATTTCTATTTGAGAATCTTCCCATAATCCTAAATCATTAGATGATATCCTCCCTCTTGGTTCAACAGCAGTAGCTTCTTGAATAATCAAGCCTACTCCTCCAATTGCTCTGGAAGCATAATGCACAAGGTGCCATTCAGTTGCTTTACCGTCATCATCTGCAGAGTACATGCACATAGGAGCCATAACAACTCTGTTTTTTATTTCTAAATCTTTTAATATAAAATTTGTAATAAGTTTTGACATATTCTCTCCTCATATTCATAAATAATATTCTTTGTTTTAATAATACCCAAATAATTATAGAACAAAACATTTTTTGCAGTGATATGCTCCTCAATATTATACTTATTTTAAAAACTGATTAGTTTTCCCCATTTTATAAGCCAGCTTAATTATATCCTGTTCTTCTACAGTTATTTTTCTGTCATACATTTTTTCAAATTGCTGCAGAAGCATATCAAAATCTATAACTCTCTTTGGTTGCCTTTGTGAGCCTTTGATATCAACTTTATTTAAAGAAGAAATATTTTGATTGAATTCTAAATCAAAAACTATGTAATTCATAAGAGCTCCTTTATGTTGATTATTTATTTTTAACAAAGATAAAAAGAATATTCACTAACATATATAGTTAATTAATAGTCATCTGATTTTATTATTAAATTTACATATTTTTTACATTAGTAATCGGTTGCCATTTACAAAACCTAAATAGAATGGTAAACGACAACAAATTCTACAATGGAGGGTATGAATGATCAAAGCAATATATAATGGGATAAGCAATAAATTAAATAATTTAAAAGTTGGAGCAAAATTAGGGTTTTCGTTTATTATAGTGATTGTGTTATTTCTGGTACCAATAACAATAAGTCTTAAATATTTCAATGAAACTGTAAATTCATTCAATACAACAAATGAAATAACAATACCCGAAATATATCTTGCAACATCAGTATCCAAAAATATGAAACATATTGAAAAAAACCTCTATGCATCAATTCTTACTGATAATATTACAAAAAAAGATGATTATAAAGAACTAAGCAATAGCTTACATAATAGTATAGAAAAGAATTTAATAGAATTAAAGAGCTTACTTTTCAACGAAAATGACAAAGTGGACCTTCTCTTAAAGTTATTAGATGATGAAAAAAATGTCAGAAATGAAATTATGAGTTCTAAGTACAAGTCAGATGCACAAAGGTTAATTTTTAATTCATATGACCCTATTGTAAATAAAATCAATTCTGCTTTAGATGATATTACAAATGATATTAACCAAGGAGTAAATGCAAGTGCTTATGCATCACGTGAAAATTCTCAAATTTCTATAAGTATAACAATAGTAATGACAATAATAGTTTTAGTAATATCCGTATTAATAACAATTTTAATATCAAAAAGTATAGTAGCTCCAATTAATGAAATAGAAAAATTAGTTAATGCATTAGCAGATGGAAATTTGACTTACACAATAGATTATAAATCAAAAAATGAGCTAGGTAAACTTTCAAGCAACGTGCAAAATTCTATATTCACTCTAGAATCATATATAAATGAAATTGATGAAATAATGAGCGAAATTTCAAAAGGTAATTTTAATTCAAAAATCAAACTAAAATTTAAAGGTGATTTTGAGCATATTGAACATTCAATTACAGATTCAATAAATATGCTGTCAGTAACACTTTCTCAAATAAAAGCATCTTCAGATGGAGTATATACAGGTGCAGATAAAGTTGCTTCAGATTCTCAAGAGCTTTCACAAGGTGCTGCAGAACAAGCAAATGCTACAGAAGAATTATCTGCTACTATTGAAGAAATATCCAATATGATAAAAACAAATGCAAAAATAACTTCAGTTGCAAGCAACAGCATAATTGACATGGACAATGAAATTAATTTTAGCAATAATCTTATGAAGGAAATGATTATTGCTATGACAGAAATTAACAACAAATCGCAGAAAATCGGTAAAATTATTAAAACCATTGAAGATATTGCGTTTCAAACTAATATATTAGCTTTAAATGCAGCCGTAGAAGCAGCACGTGCAGGATCTGCCGGAAAGGGCTTTGCAGTAGTTGCGGATGAAGTGCGTAGTTTAGCAAGCAGAAGTGCTGAAGCTGCAAAGAATACCACATTTCTCATAGAAGATACTATAAAATCTGTATCATCAGGAAGCATAGTTTTAGATCAAACTGCTAAATCATTATCAAATGTTGTATTAAGTTCTCAAAGTATTAATAATACAATCAATGTAATTGCAAAATCATCCAAGGAGCAAGCTTCTTCTGTTGAACAAGTACTAATGGGCATTGAACAAATTTCAACTGTCGTTCAAAAAAACTTGGCTATTGCGGAAGAAGATGCGGCAACCAGTGAAGAACTGTCTGGACAAGCACAAGAACTGAATATTTTGCTCAGCAAGTTTCAATTTTAATATATTTGATTCTATATGTTCTTAATTATAAATCAAATAGTTTTTCGATATATCAAAGCAAATAAATTTATTAGCTAGATTGGAGATTAAAATGTCAGAACAATTTAAAGAAGCGGTGTCTTATATCATTGAAAACAAGCAAATTAAGACAGTTTTCCAGCCTATTATATCGCTTAGAGATGGTAGTATATTAGGACATGAAGCTCTCAGCCGAATCATCTGCGAAAGTGAAATTGAAAATACAGAAATGTTGTTTAAAGTTGCAGGGCAGCATAACCGATTATGGGAATTAGAGCTTCTTTGCAGAACAACTGCACTTGAAGCAGCTTATAAATTTATGATTCCTCCCTATAGTAAAAAACTTTTTATTAATGTAAATCCTAACATAATGCATGATGAAGCATTTAAAAAAGGTTTTACT